>NZ_OY761553.1:4027500-4267500 GCF_963664735.1 uncultured Cohaesibacter sp.
TTCGTGACTTTTGAAATTCTAGCAAAATCATCTTTGTAACGCTGATTGCTTTTGATAGCGTTGGTTTGTGGGATTCGCTGTGAGGCCTTTTGCGTTGACCTTCTGGCGCAAAATTCAATGTTTGGTTTTTTATATCGATGATGTACTCGGAGCTGGGCGATCATATTCCAAGCGACAGGTCTCAGTCTCTTTATGAGCGAAGCGCAAAAAAGTTAACGCAATATGCATGGGCGATTGGTTCTGTTGTCAGCGCATATGGGGCTCCTCTCTCTATTGCAATCTTGACCTCTTTTTCAGTTCTTTTGTTGATTGGCCTTGCGCCGCAATTAATGGTTTTTCTCCTAATTCTTGCAGTTTTGGGCTTTGTTTTGGCCATCGGCTTTTTTGCTATCCAGACGCTAAAGCTGCATTCTGCCAAGCTGCTTTTCAGGTCAGGTGCTTTCAATCGATTGAATGCGGTAAGGAAGATCGCGTCTGCCCAAATTGACTTCCTGCGGACTGTTGGTTTGTTCTTGTTTGCGTTCACATGGGGGGGCGCCTTCCTCTTGTTCTTGGGGTTGGGCTTTACCGCTCCATCCTTTTTGTTAGCAGGTGCATTGATCGGTGTAGGTGCTGCAAATCTGATAGGGGCGATCTATGCGAAGGCTTCCATCTTTCGATTCATTGCCTGTAAGGAAAATATTGCGGCTCCAACCTCTTGGGCTGAGCTCGTACAATATGTGATTTTGCCAAACCGACGGCTGGCTTTTGCCGTGACACAGAGCCGTTCAGATCTTGCATCGCTTTTGGCGATCCTCGCCTATCAGGATGCCCAAAAAAGCGGAACACCCTTGCGGATTCAGGAGTTTGGTGTGTGGCCAGGCTTGAGCTATGCGCGTGAACTAAAGCTGAGAGTGGTTGCCAATATCCCATTGCTGGCGAGTGGTGCGATTGTTGGCCTTGTTGTCGGTGCTCTCATGATTCTGGTCATTGGACCACGATATTTTGATGATCACTTGCTACCAAACTGGCTTTCTTTTGCGCCCCACTTTGTGAGCTCTGAGTTGAATGAATCGGTTCTTCCAATGAGTGGAAAACCTGATCTTTCTGCCAAGGTGGCTGGTCAAACAGTAGCCCCAGAAAGCAATTCTCAAGGTCAGTTGTCCAACGGTCAAGTGGAAGGATATTCGCTATCCCTTGATAAGAATGCTCAAGGGGCTTCTGCTCAGTCACAAAGGACTGGTTCGAATTCCTCATCCTCCACCTCCGAGCAAGATACAGACACTGCAAATTCGCAAAGCAACATGTCTCAATCTCAAAACCGGTCTGCAAAGACTATGGCTCAAGATCGTAATTCTGCCTCTGAGCCTTCACAATCTGGACAGCAATCTGCCAGTGGTGATGGGGGGGCCGGGCAGGGTGGATCAAGCCAGAACGGCCCGCAAGCTTTGTCAGAAGTGCGTACAGACTTTCCTCAGAGGAAAAACGCTCTTAATCCAATTGAAATTGAAGGGCTCAACAGTGATGAGCGCCAGAGCCAGGCAAGCGGCGCCCAACAGACAGGCCAAGAGATTAAGGGCAGGGAACGCAATGGACGGGCGGGAGATCAAGAACACGAGACGACAGGAGGGCGACCGCCTTCGAGCGCTGATGTTGAGACCTCAGCTTCTTTTAATGCCGGAAATGGCAAGCATAGCAAGGAGCAAGCAGAGAACAATCCCTATGAAGATCTGCAAGCCCTTTCAGACGAAGCGATTACCTCGCTTGCTGATACGTCTGCAAAGCTGAGCTTGCACAGGAATGAGGCTCCGGTTGCTGACCGTGGAGCAAAGGCCTTTCATCTTCAGGAAATTCACGCAAAGTCAGCGAATCGTGACACAAATATCCCTGCGCGGCCTCATGTCCCCCAACAGCAAGTGCCGCAGTGGATGAAGTCCCTTATCGGGCAGCAATCTAAATGAGGAAGTCATGAGCCAGATATCCGCCGAACAAGCAGCCCATTTCATGCTGCAAGTTAAAAGGAGCGTGCAACGTGACATCATCGGACAAGAAGACGTTATTGATGGTTTGATCGCGGCTCTTTTTACCGGTGGCCATGTTCTGCTTGAAAGCAATCCCGGTCTTGGCAAGACCTCTTTGGCAGTTTCCTTTGCCAAAAGCCTCAAGATGAATGACGGAGCTGGCTATGGCCGCATTCAGTTTACGCCCGATCTGCTGCCCTCGGATATAACCGGCACTTTCATGCCCAATATGACCGGTGGCGGTGATGCCTTCGTTTTTCAGCCCGGTCCGATCTTTCGCCAGATTCTGCTTGCCGATGAAATCAACCGGGCAACGCCAAAAACGCAGGCGGCGATGCTGGAAGCAATGGCGGAAAAGAAGGTTACTGTGCTTGGCGAGACCAGATCATTGGTGGAAACAAGAATAGTAACCCAGAATTTGCAACAGGCCAGCTTTGACACGCCATTCATGGTAATCGGTACGCAAAACCCTATCGATCAGGAAGGCACCTATGAGTTGCCTGAAGCCCAGCTTGACCGTTTCCAGCTCAAGCTGCTGATGAAGCCTTCTGATAGTCAAACGCTTGTGGAGGTTGTCGAGCGGGTGTCGAGTGGGGATCGCTTGGGTGGCGAGCCTTTTCAGCCACTTGATATTGATGGCTATTCTGCTGAGCAATGTGGCTGGATGATTGACCAGACCAAAGCCCTGCTTATGGAAACCGAAATGCCAAGAAAAATGGTCGAGCATGCGGTTAATCTGGTTCAGGCCACCCATGGCTCCAACAAAGCACATGATCTCATTGATATTGACGAGCGGATGGCGGGGCGCATTGTCCAGTTTGTCGAACGATATTGCGAATGGCCTCTGGGACCGCGTGCAGCGATTGCACTTATTCAGGCCAGTAAGGCAAAGGCCTTTTTGCTTTCTTCCCAGAATGGCAGCTTTCAGGTTCAGGCCATGGCTGCAAAAGCATTGCTGGAGATGGCTTGCGGGGTTTTGCGCCATCGCTTGAAGCTGAAATATAGTTGGTATCGCTTGGCGATGGAGGATTTCCCGTCGCTTCAAAAAATGAGTGATTTGGAACAGGTGCGCGATGCTTTGCTTCTCAATTTGTTGGCGATGTCTGCGCCTCAGGTCGCCGGATATGGTGAATTCTTCAGTCCTTATATGCTGGTAAAATGATCCCGTTGCGCTCCAGTCCTCTTGATGCTGCTACCCTTGAAGATATTCGGCTCAAGGCTCGCAAAGCTTTTATTTCGTCGGGATCGGGAGCGATCCTGCGGCGGAAACTTGGACAATCATTGGAATATCGGGAACATCGGGCTTATGCCTTTGGTGACGATGTGCGCCATATCGACTGGCGAGCTTCTCAGCGACATGGTGGGCCGCGGGATTTTCTTGTGCGATCATTCGAGGCGGAAGAGCAGTTCAAATTGCTGTTGGTCATTGATGCCAGCGCTACAATGAAAGCCGGAATGGGTGACCCTTCAAGGGTGAGTAAGTTGGAATTTGCGCTCTGGATAGCTCAAGGGCTATCCCACATTGCGATCAATGAAAAACTTGCCGTTGCTTTTGCTTCTCTTGGTGGGGAACGAGCAAATGAACCGATTGGCTTTTTCCAAGGGCGACGCATTGAAGAATATTATGAACGGTTCTCCGAAGCGGTGTGGGCCTCGCCGACGATGGCCGCAGGCGATGAGGTTTCGATCAGTGATGCTCTGACCCGATTGCCCCAATCCTCCGTGACCATTTTCATATCTGATTTCTACCGCAGCCACGCGGCAAAGCGTGATTTGGAAGAAGCCGTCATTCTAGCATCCCGGGGATATCGGCAGACCGTGGTCTGTGAGCTCAACAGCTGGCCCGAGGAGCGAGCGATTCTGAAAGAGAATATCGTCTCTCTAGGTGGTGTGGGGCGTGCTTTGGCACGTGTCGGCGCTTTTCGTGCCAGCAATTCCGAATTGATTGCTGCCGATCTTGCAATTGAAGAGCAGAGAAAAAGCTATGCCGAAACCATGCGGCAAGGCGGCGTTGTGCATTTCCCGTGGGATTTGCCGGAATCGACAAGACAGGAAGCGGTGGCCGAGCATTTTCGATCACGCTTTCATGAGTTCGTGCTCAGAAGCGAGCTGTTCGGGAGAATCCGATGACACCGCTCAGCTTCATAGCGATTGCTTCAGTTGGCGTGACTGTTCTCGCTCTGATCATCAAATATATGCGCCAGTCCAAGGTTCGTCAGGTGGAACTGTCGGCACTTGCGTTTTTGCCCGGTCTTTCAAAGGCGAGTGAAGCGCGTGTTCGTTGGAATATCGCAAGGCCCTTGTCGAGCCCGCTCTTTTGGCTCCGCCTATTGTTTCTGCTTCTGCTTCTTTTGGCCTTGCTTATGGATGGTCTGACCTTTGCAAAGCACTCCAGAGCATCACTTGGGGTACTTATTGCGGTGGATCGATCCGCAAGCATGGGGATAGGTTCTCCAAACCGGTTACAGTTGGCCGAACAGAAGGCGTCGGACATCTCTGCCTATGTAAAAGAACGGGGCGGATGTTCAAGGCAGATTTTCCTGCCCGATGAGATTTCCTCCAATGGTAACAGAGGTGAGGCAAGTGAAAACGGCTTGTCGCTCTCTGCCATGCAAAGCGCCATTGCTTCGGTTTTGCGTGGAGATGATCGCTGTGAATGGACCCATTTGGTTGTTCTGTCAGACCTTTCCAAGCCGCCATTCTTCTCTTTGGACCCTGATGCGTTCGGCCAAAAGGCCGTTGCTCCTCATTTGCTTTGGTTTCAAATCGGCGAACCAGAAGCGAACTCGGCGTTGGTTGATGTCAATTTCGACGCTGCCGATTTTGCTGGTAGCGAGGCTCGGTTGACACTGAGCGTTGCCAGCTATGGAGATGTCAAAGGAGCTGGGTCATTGCATCTACTGGGGCCTGATGGTGAGTATATCGAGCCCACGGATTCTGCAGACCTTCTTGGGCAAGGCGACAAACAGTTTTCTTTTGCTGTCTCCAAACCGGGTCTCTACCATGCCACACTAACCGAGGCGAAAGGGCTCGCCATTGATAACCGGCTGGACGTTGAGCTGGGCGCGATTTCGGTGCTGCCGGTTTATCTTGAACCGACACTTGAAAGCTCGTCTTTGGGACGGCTGCTCGGGCGTATCGCACCGATCAAACGTGATATCTCCGAGGATGATCTCGTCGTTGTGGCTGGCTATGGCAAAGGGGCTTCGGTTGCTCGTCGGGGTATCTATTTCTATGATGATGAAGCTGGTGACGCTTCCCGTCTTGGCTATTTTGATAGCGCCAGTCCCTTGCTGGAGGCGGTTGATCTTGATCTGGTTGATAAACGCCGGCTTCACGGTCTGGCTTCTGTGCCAGAAGGGTTCCGTGCCGTGGCCAAGGGAAGTGATGGCCGCATCTGGATTGCCACAAGAAGCGGAAAAGACCCTGCTGTGCTGATGCCTTACCCTGTCGGAGGTGCTAACGCCGATCTTTCTGGGAATAGGCAGCTTACATGGCTTGTGACGCTAATGAATGCCTATCGTTTTGTTACGAGTGATCGGAAGCATCTTTTAAAGGTCGACTATGTAAGTGACACGGGAGAGCCTCTGCGCGATGTTACCTTTGAAAGTGATACGGCCAAAGCTGTCGGGAAGAAGCCTGCGCTGACGGATATTCAGCCAGTTGCCCGCCCGGTTGCGCAAGACGCGCCGATCTGGCCTTGGCTCCTGTTGATGGCAATCGTTGTGCTGTTGATCGAGCGGGCAGTTGTGCTGCGGTCTGAAATGGGGAGGGCGCAGTGACAGCTTGCGAGTTGGCATTCTCTAATGTTTCCTATTCTGGCTGGATCGCATCCTGTCAGGAAACCGGCTTGCTTGCCACACTGGCGAGTTGGGGTTTTGTGCTGGTTTGTGTGGTGGCCTTGCTCGCGCTGTTTATTGTTCTGGCAAAACCGTCGCGCTCGGCATCTTGGCGCATTTCCCCCTGGGTGTCCGCATTCTCTTTGGTGATTGCGGCGGCTCTGTTGGCCATTGCAGCAGGCCGTCCGGTCCTGTTGCATGATCCAGCCAAGGGTCAGCATCATTTCATATTTGTCATCGATCAGTCAGAAAGTGCCCACAGGCTTGAGGGCGAGCGAAAGGCGCGTTTGCAAGCTTTGGTGCGAGACGTAACTGCTCTTGCCCAAAAGGAAAAGGACGATACGGTTGTTTCCGTCGTCGATTTTGCAGCTGGTGTTGATGTCAAGCTTAACAGAGGCAGCCTTCAGGATGGGATGGTTCTTTTGCTGCAGGATCAGGCGTCAAAGACACTGGCCGCCGAAGGCAGCGATATTGTTTCTGCTCTTAAGGACGCCTCAGCTTTGGCTGATGAAGAAAATGATGAGGATGTGATTTTTCTTTTAAGTGACGGCAATGCGACAACGGCAAATCTTGTTGATCTGATCCCGCGGCTTCGCGGGCGTCTCCGGCCTGTTCATGCAATCTCGCTGAGCGCAGGAGCTGCAGCGGAAGGCATCGTTTCCTCCTATTTGCCAGCCTCTGTTGAGGCGGGGAGCGCCCCATCCTTGCGATTTGTCTTTGATCCGGGCAAGGCGGCAGGCGAAAAAGACTGGGCTATCGAGCTGAAACGTCAGGGAAAAGCCATTGCGCTCGATACTCAGCTTTTGCAAACCAATGGCGCTGTCGAGGGCTTGCGCCTGCCTGTCCGGTTTGATGGTCGCGGGGTGCAATATGCATCTGTAGGGCTCAGTCAGGGGAACAAGAGTTTCAGGGAACGCAGTTTTACGCTGGTCAATTCTCCTGTGCGTGTTCTTGGCTTGGGGGATACTGATTTCCTGTCGGTTTTGCCAAAAGACCATTTCTGGGTTGACCGCCGTCAGGATGCTGATCTTGACGGTCTTGATAATTATGATGTTCTGGTTTTGTCAGGCCTCAAGGCTTCGCGTTTGGGCGCAAAAGCGTTGCATGCGATATATGAAGCGGTGGCGTCGCGCGGGCTGGGTTTGTTTCTGGTCAATGGTCCGCTGCAAGGCAGTCGGCAGGCTCAAACCGTTGTGCAAAGCTATGGCAAGACGAAGATAGACCCCTTGCTGCCGGTTTCTCCTGACCCCAAATTCATGCTGGAGGATCCTCCTCCCAGAGATACGATCATTCTGGTTGATACGTCCGGTTCCATGTCTGGCGGCGGCCTTGATGCTGCACGCGGTGCTGTGGCCGACATCTTGGATTACACACGCCCACAGGACAGTTTGCAAATCATTACTTTTGGCGGACTGACCAGCGGTCGCCAAAAAGGGGACGCTCAGGGCAAAGGGGTGATTCGTGACTTTGCCAGCCGATTTCCTATTGGTGATAGTTCCAATGTTTCTCGCGCTTTTGAGGCAGCTTTGGCCACCGCAGGCAATTATACATCGGTTTTTCTCATTACCGACGGCATGGTAGACCCTTACGACTATGCGAAAGCGGGATTGTCATTTTATTATCTTCAATATGGCAGTGGCTCTGCGTCACTGAATGAGGAGATAGCCAAAGCGGCGCGGCAATCTCAAATCTTGCAGACTGGTCAAGGGCTTTCCTTCAAACCGGCGTCTTTCGATCCGAAGGAAAAGGCAGAATATTATTCTCCCGATCGTGTGCTTCCCAGAGTTGTCTCGCCGATTGAAAATATTTCGGGCGGTATAGCGACTGATGGTGTTGCATTCAGCTACGCCCGGGCTGATGCAACCAGAGCGCTCGTCAGCGATGGTGTGGAGGGGGAGCCGGTGCTCGCATTTCGGACAATGCATCAACTTCAAGCCGGTAGTACCGGAGCTTTCCTTTCCGGACTAACAGGCGCCTGGACTGATAGTGAAGCTGGAAAGCGCGCTATTACCGCCAGCCTCATGCATTTGGTCAAGTGGTCTCAGCGCTCCCGTTATGCTTTCCGGATCAAGGATCTTGGGGAGGCGCTTTCCATGCGGGTGTCCGTGCAGAGTGCAGATGGCGAGGCGAAGCTTCCGCAAACGCTCTCTGTTACGCTTGTTGTTGGTGATCACAAGATGGGTATTCCGATGGTGCCTGTGGCTGAAGGGAAAGGCGTGTTCGAGGGTGAGGTGCCATTGTTGGCGCCAGAGATGAAAAAGGGGCTGCTTTATATAGAGGAGGGGGGCGCGTTTGCTCTTCATCAGCCTCAAGTCATTCCGATAGAATTGCCACCTGCGCTGCCTGCTCAAGCTGACGGACGGGAAGCGTCAACATATGGCGTCAACCTTGCCGGGCTGCGTGCTTTGGTTGATGCCAGTGGTGGCTCTCTGGATCGGTTGCCTGATGCGCGAAACATGATCAGCGCCATGACTGTGCCTCCTCGTCCGGTCCATGTTACTTTGCTCATCTTGGCTTGTGTGTTTTTCGGTCTCTCCTTTGTTGTGAAAGGGGCCCGATTATGACCAGCGATCTTTTGGCTCAGGAACAGCCTATCGGGCAATTGCGCAACTTTGATCCGATTAATGCAGCCGCTTACAACTCGGACAGAATTGCTTCGATTTTGCGGACTTTGGCCTATCAGGCCGTGTCTTGTGTTTTTGCCGATGGCCCGCGTCCACTTCTGTCTCGCAGTGATGCCAAAGCGCTCCAGCCCCTGTTTGGAGGGGATGACTGGTACGAGAAGCGGTCACAAAGCTATCTGGGTTTTCTTGATTCCGTTCTGTTTTTTACGGGAGAACGCTCGGATTTCCGAGAAAATGCCATGGTTCAGGCCGTTGGGGCCACGGTTCAAAAACGTGTTTTGCGCAGGTGGTCGGCGCGCAGGAAAGCCAAAGGAAGTGGTTTGGTCGGTGCCAAGACCTTGATACCCACCGCGCTAGGAGCGGCTTGGTCCGATCCTCACCTGCAAATGCACATTAGCGGCACCATCCGTTCCAATTGGCGCAAGAGAACGCTTTTCCATCCAGAAGCCGTTGATTGGCCAGATCGTTTCTCAAATGATCTGATTCTGATTATTATGAATTTGGCTCTCTGCCACGATCAGGAAAGGCCAAAGCGATCTTATTTGCGCTTTATTGAGGCTTTAAGGGCTTTCCGTCGGCGGCCGATTCATAATATGCAAAAGCTGTTGTTGCGATGCCTTGACCCTGCCTTTGAGCAAGTTGGAGCGCATGTGAGTGTCGAGCATCTCATTGCTGCAGATGCCATCTCTCAGGTGCAAAGCTGCAAGGGGCTTGAGGCTGTTGAGGCATTTTGCCTCTCGTCTTCGGTTATCAGACGCTGTGGTTTCAGCCCTGTGCGGGAGCTGGATGCTGGCTTACTGTCCGAGCTAGAGCAAGAGCCGATCTGGCAAGATGATGATGATGAAAGCGCCATTTGCGCATTGGGAAAGCGCCTCGCCGGGCGGTTGTTGTGATAGTCCCTTTATCGGGCTGTTGCAGATTAAAGGAGTTGATGGATGTTTTCGCAAAGAGTTATGGCCGAGTTGCTGGAGCGCCATTCAGACCTTTTTTCAGATCTGGTTGCGGTGAAAAAAGCGCTTAATCAGCGCTTCTATGGCCTTTCCGATCAGATCCATTGTCAAATGCTTGCTGTTGCTACTGGCGAGTCCATGCTTCTGATCGGCCCTCCCGGAACGGCGAAGTCTCGTCTCATCCGTGCATTTGCCAATCTGTGCGGTCTGCTGGGTGATGATGAACTGATCGGCGCTACACAGCATTCATATGACGGCACGTTACGGGAGTTTGAGCAGGAACCGCGCTATTTTGAATATCTTCTGACCCCTTTCACAGAACCGGGCGAGTTGTTCGGCTTTTTCGATATTGGCAAGTTATTTGATGTGAATGGGCGCAGCGCAGGTCTTGAGCGTTTGCATGAAGGTATGATGCAGCATGCCGAAATCATCTTTCTGGATGAGGTATTTAACGCATCGAGTGCGATCCTCAATTCGCTGCTGACCTTCATCAATGAGCGGAAATTCCATGATCGTGGCAAGTCTTTCGAGGTGAAGCTGTCATGCCTGTTCGGGGCAACCAACTATCCTCCCAATCGTCCGGAATTGTTGGCTATTTACGACCGTTTCCTGTTGCGCAGTTGGGTTGATAATGTTCCCTCCGAGCCTCATGCCATAGGGGCGCTGATGCAGACGGGCTGGCAAGAGAGCCATGCGGCCGATCTGGAGCTCTCTTTCCCTTACCTTTTGGGAAGAGCGGAAAGCTTCCGCGCCGATTTGCGCTCTATGAGTCGCGATGGCGGGTTAGAGATTGATCTGCAGGACGAGCATGTCAATGACATGCTGGTGCGGCTGACCTGTGTTGCCGACTATGCGCGCGGGCGGCGCCTGTCGCAATTGTCAAACCGGCGTCTGGTGCGTTTTTCGCGTATTTTTCTGGTCAATGCCCTGATGCGTGCCGCAGAGCAGGGGAGCTCCGAGCCTGTTATGGATATTCAGGAAGAGCTTATGCTTCTGGCCCGGCATGGCCTTGATCGGCTGCCTGATCCATTTCAGGAAAATGATCTCATGTCGTTGCTCGTCAAGGGCCAACTATAATGGAAGTCATTGTGATCGGCGTGGAACAGGCAGACCAGTTTATTTGCGAAGCTTTTGGCCAATGCAGCGACGAGCTGCAAGGGCAGGCTCGCAAGGTCCTTCGCCTTTTTCACGATCGGCACATTGGTATTCCCGCGCAATTCGCCCTTGATGTGGCAAAAGGCTTTGCGGCGCGGTTTCCCGAGGTTTCCAATCATGTTCGGCTGGCGGTCTACCGGCGTCTTCTTGATGCCCTTGAGGCAACCCCAACCATGAAACAGGATCCGCGTCAGTTTGATCATATCTCTCGGCCGCTTTTTTTTGACATCTGCCTCTTGCCTATGGCCTCCATGATCATCGAAGAATTGGGGGCAACCTATCTGTTCAGTACCGAGCACGATTGTGAGCCCATATCTGGTAACGACTATCAAGATTTTGTTGCTCAGTTTGAGGCCATGTTTCTTGTCGTCACAGATAGCGAGCAGAGCGATTCTGAAAATGGAGTATCCGATAAGTGGATGCTGTTCTGGGCTCGCGCGGGGCATCAGCTTTGGGGGGAGTTGCAACGAGTGAGGCATGGTGGCGAAGCCGTTTCAGCGCAAGTTTTCTCCCGAGCCATGTTTGATGATGTTCTGTTGCGTCTCATTTCCGGTCTTGATCCCAAACCCCGCTTGCCAATGAATCCGGGTGAGGACAGCTTTTCCTTTACCGATGAGCAGAATGCGCATCTGGCGCATCCCAAGCAAGGGGGTGTTGTTGGTATTCATACCACGTCAAGGCTTGAAGACATTGAGGACATGCTGCTTTCGGAAATGGTTTTGCCTCCTCCTTTATTGGCGGACAAGCTTCTCAATGCATCTTTCTTTGCCCGGCATCGTCCGCCGCCACTGGATCAGAAACAGCAGGTCATGATTCTGGGGGCAAGTACGGACGATGGCGATAATCCGGTGATCGCATTGGCCAAGGCCTGTTGGCTGGAAGCCGTGTTCCGCATGGCCATTGTGCTTTACAAAAATGACCTCAAGCAGAGCAAAATTCGCTTCGGCCAGTGGCGCAAGCAAAGTGGCGTGGTGACGTCCAGCATCAATCTGGGCGACTACAAGCATTTGCAGGCGCTTGATCCTGTCAATGTCAGCCGCATGCAATTGCATCGCTTCTTCTGCGATGCCGGCTGGCTGCCGGGTTTTCTCTCGATGATGCCCTCATTGGGTGGGCACAAGGCTGCCAGTCCGTCCGGAGTGTTGTTTGGCCATGGCAAAGAGGTTGATTTGCGCGCTATTCTGGAATCGCTTTTTCCTGAAGCCAGTGGAGCGAACAGCGAAGATGTGCCGGATTTGAGTTCCGTTCTTGTTGTTGTTATTCGTCAGGCCAGAGTGGGAGCGGGCAACCTTGCGCTGACCGGAGCGCGATATGCGTTGCCTACTTTTTGTTTGACGATCAGTTGTCCCGACCAATTGCGTGGCGGCGAGCGGATTTACATTGAGGATGATGCAATGGTCTCATCCTCTCTGCCTATTCCGGGGGAAGCCGGTAAACCGTTGAGCCGCGAGGCTCTTGATAGTATCGCCAGTGATTTGATCGCCAGGATTTTTCAATTCTATTGGGAGCGGGTGAATGGCTGAGTTTGCAATTTACAAGCTGCCACGCTTATCGGCTCCTGTTGCGTTGGCGATAGTCGCAGACTTCCTTTCCGTCACGGGCACGGAAATGATCGAGCGCATAGGAGTCGAGGCGGTGCGAGATGGCGAGGTGACCCTCTCCTTTTGTTCCGATCACTCCCGCTTGGGTGAGGAAATAGATGAGGGGCGCGAGGGTGCTCTTTTTGCCTGTTACAATCGACATCCTTCCTGCATCCAAAAGGGAAGCAGACTGCCGGATGATCTCATTGATATTTGGATTGATGAGCGCCCCGCCGAGGCGGTCTCCAAGATGCTCTTCGGTCTGGTCGGCCTTGCCATAGCAAGCATCCAGTCCCGTGTTTTCTTTACGCCGCAACCAGACGCTATTGAAACAGTTTCACCACTTGCTGAATGCGTCTATCTATTTGGTGTCGTTGAAGAGGTTAGTGTCGTTGCAGAGGCCTTTGCCCGTATTGAATGGCGCTCCAATGGCATGACATTGTCTTGTCTTGGGGCAGATCCGCAAAGTTCAGGTCAGGCGAGCGGCACTCTGGCTGTTGCCAAAATCGGCATTAGCCCTGAGTGGGGAGGTGCGGAGGATATTGCTCTGAAGCATCACGAGCTTTTTGAAAGCAATGTTGACATTCGTCTGGCATATCCTCTTGCCGGGGGGCATCTTCTCTTGCTCAAACAGTCGGTCTTGCTGGACAAAGAGGTGCGAGATGCCGCGGGCATTCTGATGACTTGTTTGTGCCGCTATCAGCACAATAATGCCCCTGTCGGTTTGGCTGTTGACTGGCAGAGAGGCGAGCAGGGTTTCATCAGTGTTGATGCGCTGGAAATTGACCTTCCCAAACAGGATGTGCTGTCTTCTGTGGGGGCTGCTTCTGCAGAGATTGATGCCGGGATTTATGAGGGAGTGCTTCCAGACGGCGCATTGGCCGAGGCTCAAACGCCGCCGCTGGAATTCGGATTTGTCAAGCTTGCCGCGCTAGAGGATGCTACATCACATTTGCGAGCCATGATGAAGCAGCATGCGAGCGTGATAGGTCATCGACTGAGCTTGCAGCGGTTGCCCAATTATCATGACAGCAATGAAGCACTGCTGGAGATTGACCAACAGATAGACGAACTATCCATTCGCCGGGATCTTATTCTGGGAGAAGGCGCGGGGGATTGGCGACTGCTTCGCATTCCTGCTGAGGGACTTGATGCCTTCGTGGATTATTTGCGGCGTTTTAGCCTGGAAGTCATCGATTCGGGCAAGCTGCAATACGCATTTCGCGGCAGCAGCAACGATCCGCAAGGTGTGCATTATCTGCTCTATCGTTTGCGGGACGTAGGCATTGAACCTGCCTATCCTGCGGTGCTTTGGGAGGAGAGATTTGATTGCGGCACGATCGTGCATCGGGTTGACCCCATGTTTGCGCAGTTCACTGTTTCCCACAAAGCGCACAGTCTTGTTTTCACGCCGCCGGCACATGTCGTCGTGCCGGGCTTTCGGGCAACGCAAACGGATATGGACAGCTATCTCAAGCAAGGCTTTGGCGGTTTGTTCGATGAAGCGATCCTTGCCGATGTGCAAAGCATGCAGAGCCCGGTTTATTGTTTCGGTCAGACCAAGGATGGCAAGATTCGCATCGAGGTTCTGGATGGAGCCCGGTTCATGCCAATTCGCCGTGTTATTCCGTTTTTGAACGACAATCTGGAAATTGGTCACTATCTCGACACGGAGGACTTTGTCTCTCAGGTGACCGATCTCAGTTGGCGGCGTGAAACAATGCAAAAGCTGGAAATAGCGAATAGGGAGCTTTCTTCACGGATGAGCGCTGATATGGCTCAACTTGACAGACAGCTTGCCGCCCAAAGCGAACAGTTGCTTGGCGCCATGGCCGAAGAGGTCAATGCCCTGCGCATGTATCTTTCGAAAATTACAGGCCTCATGGAAGACTTGAGTGATCGTTCGGTGGCTTTGGAGCAGCTGGTCGGCAAGAGCATCCGTAACGCAGCGTCTTATGAGGATATGGCGCAGAAAATTCCCGACAAGTTCAGCGAACTGGAGAATGCACGGCGCACCATTCAAGATGCAATCTGGTCGGAACATCAGAATTCTCAGGCTTTTGTGGCGACAGCGAACCGCAATATCAAAGATATGCGCGATATGATCGGCCAGTTGATGCGGGAGATCAAAAAGCATGACTGATCCTGCAGCACCAAGGTCGCTTGGCAATTTCAAACAACTTCTGGAACCGTTTGACATTTCCTTTGAGCAGGGGTTGGCGGAGATACCCGATAATGTGCAGCGCTCCGGCGAGAGTATTGCGCGCATTAAAGTGGCGGCAAAAGAAGGGCGTGAACAAATCGATGGTTTCGTGAAATCATGCGCCGGGCAAGAAAAGGCGATGGCGAAGGACTTGAAGCGCTATCGGCGCGAAATGAAATGGGTGCGTAACCGCTACAGGCTTTCCTTGATGGCGTTGCGCCTGAGATCGTGGGGGCTGGAGTTGCGTCTTTTCTGGGCGCGCTACAAAAATGCTATCCTCGCTTTGATCATTCTGGCTGTTCTTGCCTATTTGCTCATTACATTCTCTGACGATTTGGTGCGGATTTATAAGGATATCTCAAACTGGCTGTTCGCAGAGGACGAGCCAGAACAGGCTTTTCTGGTCGCGCCTGTTCCCTCCATCATGCGGTTGGGAGTGTGATAATGGGCGGCGTGCGGGCAATGGGATACATTTGGCGCAGGTTTGGTCGCAAGCCGGCTTTTGAGATGCCGCCTGATGAGCGGAGCGCCGCTTCGGCTTCTTTTATCCTGCAAGACAAAAGCACCCGTGCCTATCAGCGCTCGCGCCACAAACGAATTGCCCTGCTCGCTGGCCTTCTTTTTGTTTTCATGGCGATTACCTTGCTGACCAACGGGAAAATGTGGCCGGATATTTTCCCATTCGATAGGATCTATGCGTTTCATGATGATTATTGGTTGCCGCTGAAAGGGAGGCTCTGGACGGCATGGTATCCATGGTGTCTCATTCTGTGGCTGCCCTTGTGGATCTGTGGTCTTTATCTCTCTTGGGCGTGGATGAGTGGCCATGAGCCAAGCCGCACGCTTCAAAGGTGGAGTATCCTTGTTTTGACCGGGTTGGTCAGGTTGCGTGGCAATGGGGCGGGCGTGCCACAAATAGGTCTGCTTCTCTCTGTTGCAAGATGGAGCCGGTTGCCCGGCTTTAGCACAGATTACATGGAACTGGTTGTCGAGCATGCTCTTGATCAGCAATTTGACAAGATGGAGGCCGCTGTTCTTTCAGGTCAGGATGTGGAAGCTTCATGGTTGCGCCGCGCAGATCGGTTGATGCGGGCTCGGGCTCTTTTCCCGGCCAAGGCTGATGGCCTTCATACTGAGGCCAATGAGAAAAGAGCGCAGTGGTTGAAGACCTTTTTCGACTTGGCGTTTCTCAGCCATATCGACAAATATCAGGACATTGCTATTGCTGATTATCTGACAGAGATGATGGATGCGCTGAGTTCTGATGAACGTGTGCAATTTCTCGCTCTGGAGGAGTTCTGCGCGGGCAGGTCTGTGGTGTCATGTCAGGGGGTGCTGCGGCAAACGCTCATCGGTCTTGAGCAGATATCTACGTCAACCTATGCAAACTCGGATTGGGCCCACAGGGTGCAATCTGGTTCTCTGGATATCGAGCGTGTTCTGGCGCCTTGCTGCTTTGCCTTTCTGGCGGTGGCCGATCGAAACTGGTCTGTTGCGTCCTTCGCTGTGCTTTCCGGCATTGATCGCGCCTATAATGCGCTGAGGCTATCTGATGATTTTCAATCTGAAGCGGATCAACTGGCTTGGTGGATCTCTCGTTCCCGCATGCAGACCATTCGCCTGCTGCACGAGAAAGTGCACCAAAGAACGCTTTCGCAAGCGGATTTGCCTCTGTGGCCAGATGGAGCGCCTGTTTATCAGGTCTCTGTGGGCCAACACGTGTTTGCTGGAGAAGGGTGAGGCATGTTCTCGACTTTGCGAAATCTTGCTCTTGCAAAACTGGAGATCAAGCGGCGCGCACGGGAGCGGATCGTTCCTTTGCGCAAGCGGTTTGACGTTATTCTTCTCGCCCTGTCCGGCGTCTTTATCGTCAGTCTTGTGGCGCTTTCCGTCTTTCTTGTCGATGGACATTTGCGGTTTGGCTGGTTTGACCCGGACCCGATAGAATCCTTTGCCGATGAGCGATTGGCGGCCAACATCCGATCTGACGAGGCACTCGAAAGAGGCCCCTTTGTCGGAGCTTCCTATCTGGAGGGAGCTGGGGAAATTGCTCTCTTGAGGCAGGGCGGGCTGTTGCATAGCGTCGATCTCAAAACCCAACTGTGGTCCGATGAAGCTGTCGGCAAGTCCGGGCTCAACAGTCCTTTTTTGGCACTGTCGCCAGCTTGTTCCACGCGGACTAAAGACGCTCTTTCTCATTGTGCGGACCAAGACGGGTTGTTCGCATACACAAAAGATGGCGGGCTTGCCTTACGCTATGGCGGGGCGTGGAATACCATCCTCTCCGACACCCGCTTCATCGGCCGATCCGGAAAGCCCGTGGAACAGGATGCCGTTACGGGCGTCGCTGTTTCTGCCGACAAGCGTTGGCTGTTGTTGACAACCAAAGATCAGGGGCTTGGCCTTTTCGATCTCGTTCACCGTGTCTGGCTCACCATTCCGGCACAGTCTCAACGAAAAATTCTGGGTGATGCTTCTTTGCCCTCGCCATCAAAGGTAGTCGCTGTTGGTTCGGAATTTTTGCTGGCTACTGAAAAAGGTTTGATGGCGTTGGTGCTCGATCAATTCGGGCAAGTCAGCTCGGTAAGCCGCATAGACAAAGGCCTTGGCACCATTCTGGATATGACCGCCTATGAACGGACGGCACTGGTGCTGGCGAAAAAGAATTGCCCGAGAGGTCAGTGTCTTGGGCTTTATCGCTATGATCAGACGGGAAACTTGTCGCTTCTTTTCGGGGAAACCGCTCTCTATCCGGATTTGTCTGAGGCACGGCTTTCGCGGGCGCTGATCTCTCAGGATGGCAAGAGCATCTATGCCCTTGGGGAGGCCGGTATTTACCAATATGAGCGAATGAAGAGAAGCTGGCGCCGCCTTTTCGAAGGATCGCTGACGGTCTTTCTGGAAGCGCCTTCCATCAACGGAATGTATTTCGCCAGCGGTGACAAAGTCGGTTTTCTCAATCGGGAAGGGGCTCTCAAATTCTGGTCTCTGGAGCGCGCGACAGCGCGTTCTTTTGCCATGGATGGCAATGGAGACCTGTTGGTGCAAACGGCAAACAACCAGCTCTGGAGCATTTCCGATGCCGGTGCGCACATGATCAATGATGGTGTTGCGGCGCGGGAGCCTCTTGCAGAAATGAAGCGGGCGGTTTCCGCTTTCGGCCGGCTTGT
Source organism: uncultured Cohaesibacter sp. (assembly GCF_963664735.1). Taxonomy (NCBI): domain Bacteria; kingdom Pseudomonadati; phylum Pseudomonadota; class Alphaproteobacteria; order Hyphomicrobiales; family Cohaesibacteraceae; genus Cohaesibacter; species uncultured Cohaesibacter sp. The sequence continues at coordinate 4,045,022 of NZ_OY761553.1, forward strand.
CATGATCGGGAAAGACTATCTGGTTCTGCATGACGTCAAAAAGCGCACTTATGTTTCTGTTCCTCGGGCATCTCTCAATCCCGGACTGCTGTTCGATGCAGAGACCAGACTGATTGGAGGTCCGCATATTTTGTGGGCTCTGAATGAAAACCAGATTGAAGCCTGGCAGCTTAACCCTGAGACAAGTCTGGTGGGGCTGAAACGCATTTTTCGTGAAGAGCTTCCCTCCCATCCACGTTCTATTCATGGAGATGGCAATGATCTCCTGCTGGTGAACGCCTCTGGACGACCTTACAGGCTGAGCGTTGAGGGCAATGGGCTCCGGGCGACTTCGCTTTTAGGGGCAGCCGATAAAGAGAAAGGCCCTGTGCGGGATGCGCTCAATGTGGGCGATCTGACCTATCTGGCCAGAGATCGCAAGGTCAGTGTCTATTCGCAATCTCGCCGAGGCTTTGTTGACACCATAAGCATGCCGATCAACGAAACCATTCGTGAGGTTGCGCGCGTCAAGGATAGGCTTTATTTGCTGGGCTCGAACGGCAGTATCATTTCGGAGGGGAGCAATCAACGGCTTACAGGTAGTGACGTTCCATTTGCCTTTTCTTCTGATGAGATTATGGATGCAACGAGCAATGATCTGGAACTTTTTCTGGCCTCGCGGGCTGGGGTTGCCGTTTATTCGCCAAGCGAGCGGAGCATAACGCGCCGTTATTCAATCAAGCCGCAAGGCCCTCTGCGCTTTGCTGGTTTGGCGGGGTCGGTTCCCATAACCTATGATGGAACCAGCGCCTGGTTTGGAGACAAGAATCTCTCGGTGGATGGGGCCAGAGTGTTGTCGGCTAGCAAGGTCAATAATGAGATTGCACTGCTGCAAAATGATGGGCAGGTGACCTTTTTGACCCGCTATCTTCTGGATCACGACAAGCTCCAGCAACCCACTTGCTACTATCGAAATCCCGGACCGGCAGGAGATTCGATTATTGATGTCATCTCGTTGCCAGATAAGGGTGTCGCAGCGCTGGTCGATGATACGCTGTGGCTTCGGGATCAGGCGCACAGGCGCTTTGTTGGCTTTACGCTTTCTAATATCCCGTTTCCTCGCAATGTACGAATGACGATACTTGGCAAGTCGCTGGTTATTCATAATGAAAATAGCGCCTGGATCATCGGGTTGCAGCATCTTGTTTTGACAGGCAGCTGTACGCGGTCGAATCTGGATCTGATTGGCTCCGTGGAACAGCTCGGTGCAGAACAGCTGACAATTTCCACGCAAACTGAAGAAATCGGTTTGCTGCAGGGGGATGGCTCCTATCAGCTTTGGAAAGCTGGAGAGATTTTGGAGCGCCTTCCCCAAACCACAGGATATGGTCCACGACCTTCAGCTTTTCAGGCCGCTGAACGGCTGGGGGGTGCTCTGTATTTTTCAGATGCCAATAGTGTCTGGCGCTATGATCTTTCCAGCCGGTCTTGGAGGCAAGGTCCGTTGCCCATGGATCTGGATGACAGCGACAAGGTGGACCTCGTTACCCATGACGATAAGCTTGTGCTTACCGTTTCAAAGGCTGATGGCTCCAGTTTGGGGGGGGCGACTGATCCCGCTCTCAAGATGCCAAGACTTGCTCCTTTGCGACAATGGTCAGCCTCCGCTCTGCCGTTTGCGCCCGAAACGATCCGGAATGTTGTCATGATGCATGACGGGCGCTGGTTATATCTGGGGCAGAACGCGGCTGCTGTCACCGAACGGCCCGGTGCTTTGTCGCTTTATGCATCCAAGGCGATTGCCTTGCCTTTTTCTCCTCAGCCCAGAGAGATCAAACAGCAGAATGGCCAAACGCTGGTGCTAGGGCATGATGGTACACGCACGAGCTCGATCAACATTTTCAAGCCAAGCTCTGTGATTGCTGGGGTCCGCGGTAAGACTGAGGTCTTTCACTATCAGCCGAGCAGTGGCGAACGGGTTGTTGCTCTTGCGGACAATCTGCTGCTTAGGCAAAGCAAAACCGGAAAGGTTGGTCTTTGTCGCTGGCAGTCCGAGCATTCCGGTTTTTCCCAATGTGAAGACATTTTGCCCGAGCCTTTGCGGTTTAACGCTGCGGAGATTCTTGCGGCTTTTGCCATTGATGAGAAGCATTCTCTTGTTGAGACCAAGAATGGAGCCCTCTTGCTGCTCGACCGGTCACTTCGGCAGGAAACCGAGTTGGCGCGCGGGGTGGGGCGCATAAGGGCGCTGTTGCGCGGTGCAACAGGTCTTCTGCTGCTTGATGATGCAGGATCTCTATTCTCACTTGATGTTGCCAACCGCTCTCTTGTCCGCATCTCGTCGGGCTTCAGAGCCATTGCGTCCCTTGGTGATCTTGATCTCGTCCAGCATCGCGGTGGCCTGATGATCTTGGGGAATCGGGAAATTGCCAGCTACGGGCAGCTTCTATCGCATTTCGAAAGAAGCAGAAGCAATGCGAGGGTTCTTGATCTTGATGTATGGGGCAATGGCCTTGCTGGCCAAATAGAGCAAGATGGCAAGCGTTTGCTCGTTTATATCGATGAGCATGGCCGTCAGGTCACCGACGATCTTTTGACGCTGAATGGCGCTGAATTCTTGCCAAAAGACTTTTCGCAGGTTGCTCCCATTGCTGATGGTGAATGGCTCCTGCTTGCTGATGATATGATCTGGCGTCTGGCGAAGGGGCCATGTGAACCAAAGGCGGGGACAGCCTCTTGTCTACTTGTCATGGCTCGGTATCAGCTTCCCAAAGCCGCATTGGAAAGCGGAGCCTATTTGCAGGGGTTCAACAATGAACGCATCACCTTGAATGGACAGCAATTCGCTTTCTCGGATTGTCATGACCGCGCCGTAGCGGGAATCCATCAAGGGGAAGAGGCCCAGGAGGGCCCTGTCGCTCCTCTGTGCCAGCTGAAAAAGGAAGGCGAAACGTCTCTGAGCCTGGGGGGCGCCCAGAGCATCAAGCCTGATACTGAACGCTTTGTTTCTGCCGTTAGGAGCGGCGATGGGGTTCTGGACCCAACCCGGATTTCACAACGGCAAGGGCATATCATCATTTCAGCAGGTGCATATGAGGTTCGGCGTCTCATCGGTCAGCTTGATATGACCGATGCTCCTTCCGCAGAAGCCGAGGCCGTGCGTTGGGACGGTCAAAAAAGGGTGTTTGAGTTTTACGATCATACCGGTTCGGCTTTCAGCCTTGCACCAGCAAAGGCAATGCCTCATGGGCGCTTTGCTTTTGCAGACCGAGGTCAGGCGGTCATGCTGGATCAAGATCGCTATATGGTCGTCAACAAATATGGTGTCTGGTACTATCGTTTGAGCGAAAAAGCCTCTCTTCGGTGGCGCCGTTTGGATCTTCCTGAAAGCTCGGGAGTGGTGAGCCACGGGCGGATTCTGCTTAAAGATGGAAGCTCCATTGGTGACGGCGACACGAGGCCTGAGCAAGCACCAACCGATTATGCTTTCTCTGTTGGCGCGTTACAGATCAAGGATGCGGTTGGTGCTGGTAAGGTTTCAGCCTATTGGTCCGATGGCCTCAAGAGGCATTTGGCATTTTCCGATCAGGGCTTCCTGTTTGACGAGCGAAATGATGTGGCTTTTTCCAGTGGGGCGGCATGGTTCATGACACCTGTCGGGCTGGTCGGCGTGGATGATCTCGCTTTGAGTGCGCCCACACCGGCCGTGAACACCAAGGGTATAACGTCTCTGGACGACACGCTCTTTGCGTTGGATGGTCGGAACCGTTGGCTGGTGTTTGATGTGCTTGGCTGGCAAAGATCGGAAAACCCGTTCATCAATCGTCAAATTGCCTATGATCAGGATCTGATCTGGTCCTACCAGAACGGCCGACTGATTGTCCGGTCTACGACACGGAACATGAGCGCAGAGCGGCGGCTTGGGCTACGGTTTGAAAGTGATATTCTGTTCGATGCTGCTTATTCGCAAGAGGGCCTCATTGTTCGTTTGGGCGATGGTGTACATCAGTTTTCCGGTTTTGATGACCTGTCTTCTAGTTTGCCCGCGATTGCGGATTTGCCGTCAGGCTTAACGCTGGCTGTGCGCCAGATGCGGGAGGGCGGCAGGGCGGTTGTTGCCGTTACCACTCGGGGAGCCGTCTCCCGACGTTGGAGCGGTCAGGATTTTGCGCGCATTGCCTATGCTGATAACCCGGATATCGAGCGGAATGCCGCAACCATGGCTTGGCTCCGCGTGCGCTTTCTGGCGGGCAAGCCGTCTGTTGAGCTGAAAACAGAGACCATTGCCGCGCATGAGGGATGGGCTCCTATCCAGTGGGAGGAGCGCGAGCCCCTGCCAATTGATCGCTTTCTGGCCATTCATGAGCATGGTGGGAAGCTTTTTGCGGGCTCTCCTGCGGGGCTGCAGATTCTGGACGTGGGCGAAGGCGGGATTATTGGCCAACGATTTATCAATATCGGGTCGGAAAGGAACGGCCAAAGTGCCCTTGAACCGGTTTATCATATCGGTGCCTATTTGAATAATTCAGCCTCTGCTTTCATCATCGGGGGACGTCACTGTCTGGCTTTGAAAGATGATAAACTGCGGGCATGCTCGACGGGGGATGATCTTTCGATCGAAAATCTCGGCGGCAACGAATTCTGGCAATGGCAGCGGCGGGACAATACGGTCTTGCTGCAATATTTCAATGACAAAGGCGGGCCATTAAGGGACGCTGAGCCAATTTCATCTGACGGTCATCTTCCCCATGATGTTCTTGATGAGATTGCCGTTTGCAACGGAATGGTTGCTCAAAGCTGGAGCGGGAACTTTATGCCTCTGGATGAGGATTTTTCGCTTGGCTCAAGACGGAGCATCAGGCTGCGAGAACGGGGAAAACTGACGCTTGCCTGCCAGCAAAATGGCGTTGCAGCTTCCAATTTGGAACCTCAGGGGCTCCCGGCTGGTCTTTATATAAAGGCTGACAATTTCTTGCGCTGGGATGGAGACGGGTTGGAAAGGGCAGACCAATTTGGCAGCGCCTTGCAGGCACGCCAAAATGATGGAATTCCTTATGATGCTCAAGATCTCAGAGCCTTGAATTCCAATGGATCAGTGCGCTTTGTCTATCGCAAGGACAATCGCTGGCAGCCTTTGACCTCTTCCGGAGGGCGTCTTGCTATCGATCGTAGGGAGGGGCTTGTTTCTTCCAAAGGGCAGATTTGGTCCTACTCGGAGCAGGGTTTTCTGTCCATAGACAGCAAGGATGGTTCAATCGACCCGGACCATTTGGCTCTGATTCCCTTCGCCGGGGCTGCTCGCAAGGCTTGTGTCTTTGACCGGGCGGAAACGGCTCATGACGGATCATCTTTTTTGTCTTTGCAGACTGGGGCGTCCGAAGCGGCAACGACTGTTTTGCGCTGTCAGGATGGGAGCCTTTGGCAGGCTCAACTTGATGCTGGCTTTGGGGGGGCTGAGTTGCAGCCGGGTCATTTCCCGCAAGATCCTTTTGTAGAACGCCTTATCGCAGGCAGCAAGGATGCGGAAATCCGCCTGATAGGCAGGGTTGCCGGTCGCGAGGGCACCTTGCGCTTCTTGTGGCACGGGGAAGACAATCCTCTTTCCGGGGGGCGGTTCGCTCTTGATGATATCCGGCAGGTCGGCAAGATTGAGGCCGATAGCGTTGAGATGGTAACAGGGCTTGGCTGGGTGCGGCAAAAGGATGGACAGTGGGAAGCAGAGCGGGCCAAGCGAGCGGCCAATCAAGCTGAACTAGCTGCTGATGTGCATGCCATTGGTCAGGATGCAGATGTCGATCGCGTTCTTGAGCGGGATAGAGGTGATATCCAATCGCTTTGCTTACGGGATGGGAGAGGGAGTGCCTATCGCTGGTATGCCAACGGACAAAGGGATGAAGTGCAGTCTTGCGATGCCCTTGCGGCGTTCGACGGCATGTATGCCTATCGCTTTGGTAAAAATGGCCTGCGTATCACTGCTGCGAGCCTGAACGGCAACAAGATTTCCCGAATGCTCATCAACGGCCAGTTTAGCGATCTGAAACCAAGAGCCCATGGGGTTCTTGCCAACTGGCAAGGAAGGCCGGTTGTTGCAATAGCCAGCGATCGTCGGGTTAATCTGTTTGACGCTGCGACCCGGAAAAATATCGGGGCCTGGGCTTTGACAAGACAGCCGCAAGCCTTGCTTTTGGACGGGCAAGGGACAATCGGTGTGATTGATGCTCAAGGTCGCCACGATCTAAAGGGCCAACGTTTGCCCTTCTGTGCTGGCTATGATCAGTTGAAGCAGAGTGTTGCGGCCAAGGCGGAAAGTGCAAAGCTCAATGGCATCGAAATCGGCTCGCATCGCGCCTATGCCATATTCTCCATGCCCGGAGGGGGCTCTAGAACGCTCTCCTTTGATTGTGACAGTGCTGATGTTTCCCTTTATGGTGATTTAGCCAATGTTGAGGATCGGACGCGTTATCTTGGCAATTTTGAACTGTGGGGCAGACCAAGCCCTCTGCTGGCTGTTGAGGCTGGGAAAAACTCCGTGATTACAGCCCGATTTGATGGAAAAGAATTCCTTCTGAAGACCCTTGCCGGGGAGCCGTTATTTGTGCGGCGAGCAGGGGAACATTTCATTCTTGTTGATCCGCAAGATGTATATCGCGCTGATATTGATGCATTGCTTTCCTTTGTCGTAAGCGAGGGAGGAAAGCATGATTGAGGCTCCGTACGATCTTCTGACCATCGGAAATGTTGTTTACAGCTTCGATGAAGACAGCCTTCTTGTGACCGCGGGCTTTCGCGACGGGCAGCGCGGGGATGATGCGCCCATCATTGAAAACCGACAAGAACCGCTGGAGTGGCTTTGGCAATGGTCTTTCTGGCTTGATCGGGAAACAGACCCATTGCAAAAGCTCCCCGAAGAGCTTACTGCGCGGTCTGTGCTCTTGGCTCTTTATGACTATGGAGCGCCAGCTTCTCTATCGAAGCTGGCGAAAATGAACCGCTTGAGCATCACTACGATGCCCAAGCTGCCATGGTTTGCCAATCTTGCATCAAGGATGCGGTGGGTGCCGCGTAAATTTCGCGCTTCTCAGGCCAAGAAGATACATGCCTATCGCCAGACTATGGCTCAATGGCTTGATAAAGAGATTGATCTTTGGGAAGACCTTCGTGAAAGGGCCGCTGTTGAGCAACAGGTTGAAGGGCCGTTCGAGGCATATCTGGGATATTTGCGGCAAAAAATAGAGGCCGGGGTATTTTCTGTTGAAGTGCAATCCGCATTTCATGCCCTTTTGCGATCTGTTTCCCCCCATATCGAGATTGTCGAACTCAAAGGCTCTGAGAGCGAAAATTTTATTCTTCTGCTCAAGATCCATGATGATCATGAAGAATTTTCGGGGCCACGGCATCAGCCTTCAAATGCGCTAGACCGGCTAATTGTTCTTGATGGCCGAATGGTTGCTGAGCAAAGGGTCAAGGAAATCGGCTATCGAATTGCCATTCTGGTTAGTGAAATGCTGCAAATGATGCATTGTCGCAGAAACCAGGTTGCGATGGCTTTTATTTTATCGCATCATCACTCTTCTAAACCTGTGTTTGCATTGACTTTTAAAGCAACTCAATTTTTGACCTATCGATCCAGCATTCTTTCCTCAATCAATCTTCGGGGCGTTCCGGATCTTCCAATTTGTAGATATTTGAAATTAGATGACGTTTGAACCCGCTAAAGATAATGGAGAGCCCTTTCCGTTATCTCGCCGAATACGCCCATTTGTCCGGTCTGGTCCGGGCTTTTGGAGCATGGTTGCCTTTTGTGTTTTGGGCATTGCATCCTTTGCTGCTCTTGCACTTTCCATGCTTTGGCAGATCGATATGATTCAGGCGGTCAGTCCTCTGTTGCCCAAGTTTATTTATCTGTTCAATGGTGATGACCAGCGCGCATTGATTGAATGGCTTCCTACCGGAGTAGAGGCTTTCAATCAGGCTCGCGGTAATTTGGCGCTGGATCCTGTTGCATGGATGAACTTTCTCGTTATCGGCTCCATTCTCGTTCTTGCTCATAGCCGCCGCTTCAGAGCCCCAACGGGGGAGCATTTGCTGCAGAGTCCCAAGGCTGGTGCCGTTGTCCGCCTCATGCTACACAGATTTGGCTATTTCTCCGATATTTGCATTTCATCCCCCAAGAGCGGAGAGCGGAATACGGATTTTTTTGCTTCAGGCACGTTGTTTTTTACTCCCAAGGCGCATGTGACACGCCTCCTCAAAGGCAAGGCATCATCCCTGCAGCAAAAGGTGCTCGAGTTTTTTATGGCGCATGAATATGCGCATGCAGCAACGCGCGACAATCTGGCGCATTCGGTTTTCATGGTTGTGCTGGCCCTCCTCCTATTCATGTTCTTTATGAGTTTTGGTCCGCTTATAGCCTATGGAGCTGCATTTATTGCGCAAACTCCGATGGGGCCGGGCGCCGCAGGGCCCATTTCTTTGGCAATTCTTCTGCCGCTCTATTCCGGGATTTATCTCTCCTTTAGAGGCATGGTCGTGTCCTATATAAAAGCCCGAGAGTTTTTTGCGGATCAGGCCGCTTTCCGGTTCGTGCCCGATGTCGATACGCCTTATGGTTCTCTCAGTGAGCGCAGAAGACCGGATTTATCAAGTGCCTTGCGCGTCCGGATTTCCCTGTTCGAGCGGTTGCTGCACAAGGATGGTGAGAGCCTTCATGCAAGGGATGTGCTTGTCTATTTTTGGGGATTCATCCTCAGCATCAGGACGCTGTTCGTTCTGACGGCGCCAAAAGATATTTGCTGGACTGTCTTGATGCTCGATGGTCTGGCGCTTGGATCTTTTGCATGCTTGTGGGTGACCCTGCCAAAACGGCCTAAGGATGCCAAGGGCATAAATGGAACGGCCTGGTTTCTGACTTTTCTCACGATTTCAGCCGTTGAATTTTGCGGCATGGGGCTTGTGGGAGCTGCGTTCAATCTCGATCATAGCCTGTTTTCAAACTTTAATGCCCAGTTGGTCGGCCTGCCAGGCTTCATCCTGTTCTTCGTGTTTTTTATCGGTTGCCTTGTTCTTGTGATTAGGCGTCTTTTGGGATGGCGGCGGCTGGCACGCGCAAAAGGAGCCTTTTTTCGGCGCTTCGGTTTGGTGTTGCTTGTTGTTCCGGGACTAACGATGGAAGGGATGATGATTGTCGTTGTGGGGCTATTATTCTGCCTTGTGCCGATCAATTTTTATCTGCGGCTTGAATTTCTGAAAGTGGATGTCGCGTTTTCCGCGGGTCTGGCGGTTACTTTCATCGTTGGCAGTTTGCTGCTCTATTATCAGTATCAACTGCTTTTTGTTCGCACGATTTCGAAATATTTCACGGTTGGATTGATCGAGGGCATATTGTTTATGGCTCTGATGTCCAATGTTTACATCGTATATGCGGACGCATTGAGCGGAGTTCGGGAACGCAGTATTCATTCCGTTTTTGAGTTTGATAAACTTCTCGGTTTATTCGCCGCAGCAGATTGGTCTTCGGTCTTGCCTTTTGCGATAATATCGACATGCTGCTACCTTGTGTTGCGTCTGGTTGCTTTTTGGGCGCAAGGTGAAATGGCTAGGCTGGATCAACGATTGGCAAGGGAGAGTAGCAGATGATTATTGACGAGCATAAACTTCGCAAAGAGTTGACCAGAACAATGGCCGAGGCTGTCGATGAAACCGAGAGTTTTGAAGATTATTTTGGCGATAGTGCAGAAGGCGCGGATTATGGCGTTGCGCGGGCTGATGGCGTTATGCCTGCCGATATTCAATATTTGTGGGCCTATGCGGGCCAGATCGTCGACTATATCAGTCAGCATGGCGTTGATGCATTGGATCTGGCTGAAAAAGCCGGCAATATCTTTATTGCCTATCACGCCATTCGGGGCATGAAAAGCGATTTCGATGAGTCGGAGAAGGAGGCGATCCAGTCTTCTGTGGTTGCCAAACTTCGCAATCTTGTGGACCAAAAGTAGTCTTCCCCACCTCAAGCAGACTTTTTATTCTCGTTCGGGAAACTTGCCTTTTCGGCCAATTCATCCCTAGACTCTGTTGTGGCCTTGTTGGACTTCAGCTGGAGCCTCAGTTGTCATATTCTTGCGTCTATTTTTCTTTATGTAAGACTCATCAATCAGCAAATTGAATTTTGCCAATAGGTTTTTGCGATCAATAATATTGGGGGGTGATAGCAGACCCTCAAAGGAAATCACCATCATGTTGGCCGCCATTGAACAGGGATTGAACTCGGTGAACCAGCCAATCGCCCGGCTTGGGAGCTGGATCGCAGGGGGGATGTTGGCGGTGATGACTGCAATTGTGTTGCTGCAGGTGATATTTCGTTATGGTCTTGTCTTGCCGCTGAGCTGGACCGATGAGCTGTCTCGCTTCTTGATGATCTATATGGCCTATCTGTGTCTGCCGCTGATCTATTTGCAGGACAAGAATATCGCCATGACCTTTCTTCTGGAATTTATCAAGGAGAAGCGCTTTCGACATCTCCTGCTAGTTATCATTCATCTGTTGGCGATCACCACGCTCCTCATGTGGATCAAGTTTGGCTATGACTTTTTTCTCCGCGGCGGCGGGCATGCAGACAGTCTGCCCATTTCCATGCAGGTTATTTATATTGCACCACCTTTGATGATGGCGATCACGCTATTGAGTGCTGCTCAGAAGATCGTTGCTGAGTTGCGTCTGTTCTTTGCGGGGGCGCCGGTGGAGCAATAGCCTCCGGTTTGACTGACTTTGCTCAGTAAGGAATTTTGTTATGGTATCGCCAGTTTTTGCTCTTTATTTCTTGCTTCTGCTGCTGATTGGCGTGCCGGTTCTCTTCGCCTTGGGTCTGGCCCCTGCCATTGCGCTGTTTCAGGCAGATAAGGTGCTTTTCCTTAACATGCTCTATCAGCGGCTTTATGCTGGCATGGACAATTTCCTGCTTCTGGCCTTGCCGTTTTTCATGCTGGCTGGCGAGTTTATGGTCAATGGCGGCATCACGACGCGGATCATTTCCTTTTCCCAGACCATGGTACGTCATTATCGCGGTGGCTTGGGGCATGTGGTCATTCTTTCCGCGACCATCTTTGGTGCGCTAACGGGGTCGTCGGTGGCGGCCACCTCGGCCATTGGCAATATGATGATCCCTGAAATGGAGCGTTTCAAATATGACCGCACCTATGCCGCAGCCATAACAGCCGCGGCAACCGTGTTGGGAACCATTATCCCTCCAAGCGGCATCATGCTGATTTATGCCTTTGTGATGAATACGTCAGTTGCCGCCATGTTTATGGCCGGGATTGTTCCCGGGCTCCTTCTCTGCGGTGCTCTGATGGTTGTCAATCGTTGGCAGATCAAGAAATATCCGGCCGTCCAGCAATTCGACAAGGCACTTCCTGCCGAGCGTAAAGCCGCGCTCAAGGCCGCCATCTTGCCTTTGCTAACCCCGGTTATAATTCTGGGCGGCATTTACGGGGGTGTCTTTACGCCGACCGAAGCGGCGGCGGTTGCGGTTTTCTATGCGTTGATCCTGTCGGTTTTTATCATGCGCATTCTGAAGCTTCGGGACGTCTTTCCGATGTTTGTGCGTATCGCAGTAAACGCCGGAGCCATTCTCATCATCGTTGCTGCGGCCAGTGGGTTTGCTTCGGCGGTCTCCTTGTCTGGGATTGCCAAGACCATTACTGGCTTTTTCTATTCGGTGACAGACAATCCCTATTTGCTGTTTTTCATCATGAATGTCTTTTTGTTTGTGGTGGGGATGTTTCTTGATGCTGGACCGGCGATTTTGATTTTTGCGCCCATCCTCGCTCCGATCATGACCCATCTCGGGATTGATCCTGTTCACTTCGGCGTGGTGATGGTGGTCAATCTGTCGATTGGATTGGCAACGCCGCCTATGGGGCTGGTGTTGTTTGTGGCATCGGCGGTTTCTGGAGTGCCGCTTCAGAAAATATCGCGTGTGATCATCCCGTTCCTTGCCGTTGAGGCTTTGGTCATATTCGTGATTTCGTTTTTTCCCGTGCTTGTCATCGGACTTCCGAAATTGCTGGGCATGATGTGAGGATTGATTAAGGGGGCAACCGGATCGTTCCACATCTGGTTGGCATTACAAAAAGAGGAGGAGGTAACTATGAATTTCAGGAAATTGGGGAATTTCAAGAGATTTGGCATTTCATTGCTGTCAGCACTTGCCATGACGGCAGGTGTTCAGGCTGCTGAATATGAGTTGACGGTTCCCCATGTCACCAATATCGAGAGCTACAATCATCAATCTCTGTTGGTGTTCAAAAATTTTGTAGAGAATCATTCCAACGGGGCGATTGTCGTCAATATTTATCCCAGTGGGCAATTATGCAGCACCGCTCGCGAATGCCTCTCGGGGGTGCAGGCAGGAACGTTCGATTATTTTCAGACGACCATTCCCGAGCTTGCCAATTATTGGGGACCGGTTGGCGCGTTCGATCTGCCCTATATGCTGCGTGATGACAGAGTGGCTGAATGCGTCTATGACAACGCGGATTTCCTTGCCGATATTCGCAAGAATGTGCTTGAGAAGACCGGCAATCTTCGTTTGATGATGGTGTCCAACTCTGGCGGATGGCGCAATTTCGCGACAACGAAAAAGCAGATCAAGTCACCTGCTGATATCAAGGGTTTAAAGATCCGTACCGTGCCTGCGCCAATCCAGCAGGAACTGGTCAAGGCTCTTGGTGGCGCGCCGACGCCAATCTCTTGGCCGGAGGTTTATACCGCGCTTTCAACGGGCGTTGTCGACGGAACGAAAAACGGTATCGTTGATATCACCATGATGAAATTTCAGGAGAGCCTTAAATATCTCATTCTTGATGGACACGCCTATATGGGCGGCGTCTGGATCATGAATAATGATCGTTTCAACGCATTCCCTGAAAATCTCAAACGGGTTGTCATCGATGGTATTGCCGCGCAGAACCAGTTTTTGCGTGTTTATCCAAAATGGAAGGAATATGAGGCCTATGAGGCTTTCCGCAAGGCTGGTGGCACCATTTACACGCCAACAGAAGAAGAGAAAAAGGCATTTCAGCAGGCAACTGCTCCTGTGAAGGACTTTTTCATAAAGGAGGCTGGCGACGATGGCAAAAAGTGGCTTGATCGTTTTGAGACAGAGATCAAGACATGCGAAGCCAAGATTGACGCCAGTTTTGCCAAGGCGTCCGAATAGTTGGCTGATTTCTTATTGTGCCGGTTTTTAAGGGGAGCCCTGGCGAGGGGCTCCTCTTTTCGTCAGGTTGGGATGATGCAGTTCCAGCGTGCCTCATGATTGAGGTGGCGCGGGATGAATGAATGGCCAGGGGCTCACTTCGCTTCCCCGCTCGGCAGGCACTTCTATGAGGACCGGTCTGTTAAGAGACAATGCGTCTTTGAGCATCTCTTCGAGCTGGGTCGGGGATGTCGCCCTCATGGCTTTCATGCCAAAGCTCTCGGCAAGCTTCACAAAGTCCGGATTGCTCAACTCCGAGCCAATGACGTGGCCCGAATAGCTCTCAGTTTGATCGCGCAGAACATTGCCAAAGGCGGAATTGTTGAAGACGATTGCCACAACGGCAATATTATGCTGTACGGCGGTTGCCAGTTCCTGCAGGCCAAACATGAAGCCGCCATCGCCAGAAATCGAGACGACAGCTTTGTCCGGGTTCGCAACTTTTACGCCCAGTGCCGTGTTATAGCCAAAGCCGAGATTGTCCTGATAACCGCAAGTCACATAATGACGTGGCTCATAGACCGGGAAAGCGAAGCGGGCCGTAAAACCCATTTGGCAGATTTCTTCGACAAAATATCCATCCCGGGGCAATGCCCGTCGTATTGCTCCAAGATAGTCGATTTGGGGCTGGACTGAGGCGTATCGTTTGACGGCCTCTTGATTGAGGCGCGCTATTTCCTGTTGTCGGTTGCCTGATTTCCCTGATTGTGCCGGAAGCGCTTCAATCAGGGCTCGTGTTCCCTCATTGGCATCTGCGACGAGACCAACGGTTGGCTTCAGGCGTACCATCTCGGTCGGATCGATATCAATCCTGATCACCTTCAAATTATCAGGCAGCCAGCGCCAACGCAAATATTGCAGTTCCAGTCTGGAGCCGATGCCAATCAGGAGGTCGACATCCTTCCAATAGGCGTGGGCGGCTACGAAATTGAGATAGTTCGGATGATCATCACCAACAACACCCTTGCCAGAGCGATGGGACGTGACCGGCGCATCGAGCATTTCGGCCAGAGCGGCAATGGCTTGGCCTGCATCAACCGCACCACCGCCGACCATGATCAGAGGGTTTTTCGCTTTGGCGATTAGCTCGGTTGCGGCTTTGATTTGCGCAGGATTGATCCCTGGAGCTCTGGCAATGTCTGCCTTTTGTATCGCAAGTTTCGGTCCGGCCATGCCGAACACATCCCATGGAGCCTCAATGGCACCGGGGCCTTTCCGGCCGGACAATATGGAGCCGATGACACTGGCCGTCACTCTTGCCGTTTGTGATTGGTGATCAATCCTCTCTGCTGTTTTGGTGATGCTTTTCATGGTTGCCAGTTGATCTGGTAATTCATGCAGCTGGCCGCGCCCTTGCCCGAGAAGGTTCGACATGATGTTGCCCGTCAGGCATAGAACCGGCGTGTTTGCGCCATATGCGGTGCATAGTGCTGCGCCGGAATTCAGCATGCCAGGCCCGGGAACCACCGTATAAGCTCCGATACGCCCTGATGATTTGGCATAGCCATAGGCCATGTAGCCTGCGCCCTGTTCGTGCCGTGTATGTATGAAGCGTATCTTGTCGCGTTGCTCATAGAGGGCATCGTTGAAGTCATACATATGGGCACCGGGAATGCCGAAAATGGTGTCTACGCCGTGCTCGATCAGGCTTCGGGTCAGTGCTTGGCCGGTGGTTTCCAGTTGGGTCATGGTGTGCAAAAGCTCCCTTGCAGCAGGTGTTTGACTTACAAGGCTTTCAGAACGCCTTCGGCGATGAGAGCTTCTACGATTGTCTTTGCATCAGACGGTTGCATGCCGGCCAGATTGAGGCGGCCTGAATCAGCAAAATAGATGGCGTGAACCTCTCTTAATTTCTTTGCTGTTTCTTTGGACATGTTGAGGGTCGAGAACAATCCTTCCTGATGTCTGATAAAGAAAAGATCCGGGTGTGCATCGGCCAAGGCTGCCCGATTGCCATTGACGCGCGCGCACATTTCCTCAAGCTCGGCTTTCCATATCTTGGTGAGCTCTTCGCTTTGTAGCACGGTGCGCACGATGGCTGCGCCATGATCGGGCGGCATGCCCCAGCTTGGGGCGGCACAGGCGGCAGCGTTGGACCCTGCGATTTGCAGCTGCTGCGGGTTCTTGCTCATGAGATAGAGTATTCCGACGCGGTCGCGATAAAGGCCAAAATTCTTGTCGCAGGAATAGGAGATAATCGCTTCATCCACCGCACCAAGAACCAGCCGCACGGCCTGGGCGTCTTTTTCGAGTCCTTCCCCCAGCCCTTGATAGGCCAAGTCAAGGAACGGCACCAGTTTTCGCTCTACCAACAGGTCCGTGATTGCTTGCCATTGTTCTTGCGAGAAATTGACGCCCGTAGGGTTGTGGCAACAGCCGTGCAACAGGAAGATGTCGCCTTCATCGGCCGATTTCAGGGCCTCGAGAACTTTTTCGAAGATGATCTTCTGTTCGGCCAGATCGAAGAAAGGATATTCAATCACTTCCTGTCCGGAATAGGTGAAAAACAGGTTGTGGTTTGGCCAGCCGGGGGTTCCCGTCCAGATTTTCGCCTTTGGGTTGGCGGTGGCAATCACATCAGCGCCAAGCCGAATGGCGCCACATCCGCCCGGCGTTTGCAGGCCGACTGTCTGATGGATTAAGTCACTGTCTGTGCCGAAAATGATCGGTTTTAGCAATTCGACAAATTCGAGGTCGCCTTCGCGCCCGAGGTAGCGCTTGGTGTCTTGATGTTCCTGAAGATATTTCTCTGCGGCCTTGACGGCGCGCATGACAGGTGTGTGCCCTGTGTTATCGCGATAAACGCCGACACCCAAGTCAATCTTATTTGGCCGTGGATCGGCCTGAAAGGCCATTAGAAGTCCCAACAGACTTGCGGGCGGCTGCTCCTGCAAATTCTCAAACATGCTTTACCTCTTGGTGTTTTTCTTTTGTGGGCTTTGATTGTCTTGAATTCAGAGGCTTGCTACGGCTTCGCTTAGCAGTTGCTTCACCTTGGTGGCGATGCCCATGAGATCGGGATTGTTGACAGCACTCATTGATGCAATTGGGTCAACCGCGCTGACTTCTGTGCCGTTGTCAATCTGCCGCAAAATGACGTTACATGGCAACATAACGCCGATTTTCGGTTCCGCAATCATCGCTTTGTGAGCGAATTCTGGTTTGCAGGCGCCCAGAATCTTGTAAGGGGCAACGTCCTCTCCGAGCTTTTTCTTCAAGGTTTCCTTGACGTTTATCTCTGTCAGAACGCCAAATCCTCTATCAGCCAATGCCGCGCGAACGCGCTCTTCGGCCTCTTCGATTGATATATCTTGCAAAAACTTGTCGATTGTATATGCCATTTCATTTCTCCCCGTCAGAATTGAATGCCCGGCTTCCGGTTTCACCGAGTTTGCTGGCCGTTATGTTGGCATGAGAGTCCAAATCAGGACTGCCAATGTCTATTTAATCTGGTGATCAAAGATCTGACCATACCTACTAAGTAGTTGGTCGCGTTCCTGAGCAGAGAAGCCAAGCCTTTCTGCTTTTGCCAGCAGTTGTGGCAAATCTTCTCTTGCGGCATTTTGCTGCTCGGCGCGTTTGCCAAGCAGGCTCCCCAACTGGTTTGGTTTGCTCATATGATTGGCCTTGGTACAAATCAGCAAATGATTTTCTGTCGTTGTGATCAAAATGCTGTGTTACCTGCATTCGAGTTATGGACTAATTCAAAAGTAGGACTATATAATTGTACGTAGTAACGGAAATCCCCGCAGCAAGGGGCGTTGCTACGAAATAATCTTTGGAACAAATTTCCTTGATGATTATTGATATGTCAGTGCTTCTTTACGAGGGGCACTCGATCAACGTGAATGTCGAAGAAGCAAGGCTATTCTCCACTGATTGAAACCAGAATTGCCAAACCCCACCTTTGTCTCGGAAAATCCGGATAAATGGCTCTAGCGCTGTTACATGCCTGAATATGCCCCGCGTGCGTAACGGCATGGTTTGAAGTGAGTATTAGAATTGAGAATTATAAAACAAACACCAGCCTCTCAAGAAACTGAACAAGAACAGTTTTCCCGTCGCGCGTTTATGAGAAGTGCAGCCCTTCTTGGCGCCGGCTTCTTGAGTGCCTGCAGTACCCGTTCAGACCCTTCCCGCCCGAGTATGCAGCTGCCCAATTCCTATGAGGTCATGTACGGGCCTCTCACAGACGAGCAATTTCCGCTGCCCGCGATCGACCTGAACAAGATCGACCGACAATTCCTTCGGCAAGAAGTGGATTATGCAACCAATGAAAAGGTCGGAACGCTTGTTGTCGATACAAGCAATTATTTCCTTTATCTGGTTGGAGAAAATGGGCGTGCCTTGCGCTATGGCGTTGGGCTGGGACGGGCCGGATTTGAATGGTCCGGCCGAGCAATCGTGGCAAGAAAAGCTGTGTGGCCGACCTGGACTCCTCCTGATGAAATGATCGAACGGCAGCCGGAGCTTGAGAAGTGGAGCTGGGCCAATGGTGGCATGCCTCCCGGGCCTCAAAATCCTCTGGGAGCACGTGCGCTCTACATCTACCAGAATGGCAAAGATACGCTTTACCGTTTGCACGGAACTGCAGAAACCTGGTCCATTGGCAGAGCTGTTTCATCGGGATGTGTGCGTTTGCTTAATCATGACATCATCGACTTGTATCGCAGAGTTCCCAACCAAACGCCGATCGTTGTCATCTAGTTGAGATGCGCTCCTTGAGAGCGTTCTTCAGAAACAAAATTGCAAATACCATTAGATAGTGCTAATTCGAGCATTGTTGCTGTAAAGCGAAGAATATGAAACATATTCTTCGCAAGCTACTGCCTGCGTGTTTGTTCGTGAGAGTATGATGGTTGTTTTGCGTCATCTTTTATGATTATAGGCTTATGCAGGGCTGATAGAAAAATGGGACAATAGTCGTTTTTCTTTAGGGCAGGAGGGGGCTGAAAGCTTTACAGTGGGGACGGTGTTTATTACTCTCAGATTTGCAATCCTTGAATTTGGCGTTGATTGATGACAACCAAGAGTATCGCTATTTCCAGCAATATATTCAGCTCTGCGGCTCACGAAAACTGGAACGCATCAACACGCGTCTATAATCATCTACGACAGCGGATTCTGTCTCTTGATCTCCCTCCGGGTGAAAGCCTGCTGCGTTCGGAGTTGGCAAAAACCTACAGTGTCAGCGTGACGCCGATCAGGGATGCTCTGAAAATTCTTGAGCAGAATGGTTTGGTGAGAGTTTTTCCGCAGTCCCGTACGCTGGTTACCTGCATCAATGAACCGCTGATCCATGAAGCACTGTTTCTAAGGAAAGCGCTGGAAACGGAAGTTGTCAAACAACTGTCCCGCCAATGTTCCGAGGAAACTCTGGATAAGCTGCATGAAATTATCAATGTGCAAAAGGCCGTAGCACAACAAAGCGACCAACTGCGTCTGTTTCAGGAAATTGATGAGCAATTTCATTTCGTGCTGTTTGAAGGGGCCGGGCAGTCCAATCTGTATGAGCTCATTCGCTCGAAATCCGGTCATCTGGATCGCGTGCGGCGCCTTCAGAAGCACTCTACGAGCAAGTTGGAACAGATCATTCGCGGTCATGTCAATATTGTTGAGGCTTTGGAAGCGCAAGATGAGCTGGCGGCCATTAAAGCAATGCGCGACCACTTGCGCAAACCTGCCGATTGGGTAGATGAGTTTCGGCAGAAATACGGTGATTTCTTCGACTGACACCGTAGCTTCGTTCCCAATTTAGATTTGAAGACAGGATTTAAGACCCGCTTGGATCTGCGATCGGGGCTGTATGCTGCCGTCTGTGTTGAGAAGTATTTAATTATCTGAAATTTCATAATAAATTCCCGTGGCGGGGGCTGTTTCGTTGGCCCTGTTCTGAAGAACTACCTACAACGATCGGTTCATAAAAATGCTCTTCACTTATACCATAGGTACTGTGTCTCTATGGACGCTTGTTCATGAACTCTCCTGCTAATATAGTAATATATTAGTTTGCAAATTCTCGATTTTCCCATCAGGCCTGGGCCTTACTGAGGAGCTGGGTTCAGACTTTCAGCCGCAGGATCTTTGAGGCTTTGTATACAGTTTGGAGGAGTTATCTATGTTTTCAAAATTCGTTCTGGGTACGGCGCTTCTGGCTGCTACCTTTGTGCTTCCTGTTTCTGCCATGGCAGAATATCCTGATCGTGACGTGCGCCTTATCAATCCTTGGGGTGCTGGTGGCGGTACCGATGGTATCATCCGCAAGATTTCCAATATTGCGGAAAAGCAGTTCGACAATGCATCCATCTATGTAGAAAATATTGAAGGTGGCATTTCTGCAACCGGCGTTGCCCAGTTGATGAAAGCAAAACCTGATGGATATACAATCGGCGTGCTCACCTATGACAGCGTGATCACCGTGCCTTGGCAGAATATGCTGCCTAGCTATGATCTCAAAAAGCTGAAATTTGTTGCACGGCTGACCAGTGAAGCCGATGCCGTCATCGTTGATGCTACCTCGAAATATCATTCACTCAAGGATTTGATCGACGACGCCAAAGCCAATCCGGGCAAGGTCCGTATCGGTATTCAGAATCTTGGTGGTCGCATCCATTTGACCCTTCTGCAACTGGAAGCCATTACGGGCGCAAAATTCAAGACCGTTGCCTATCTGGGGACTGCTGCAAGTCAGAAAGAAGCCATTCTCAATGACGAAGTTGACGTTGTGATCACCAGCCTTGGCGATTTTGCCAGCCTGCTGGAAGATGGAACCGTTCGTGGTATCTCCGAATTCTCTGATGCCAAGAATCCTACCTATGATGTGCCGCTTGCCAAAGACGAAGGCGTCGATTTGCAAAATGGTAGCTTCATTGTTCTGGCTACACCGGCCGGTGTTCCTGACGAAGTCGTTCAGAAGCTGGAGACTGCCTACAAGGCCGCTTATGACAGTGAAGAATTCCAGAGTTGGATTGCCAAGGTAGGCGTTACCCCAAGCTGGCTAGGCTCGGATAAGGTAACCGATTGGGCTGACGCAACGAGCAAGGCTCTGTTCGGCGAAATGGATGGACTGGTCAAGAGCGGTGTTCTCTCAAAGTAAGTTTTCTTTCGGTCAATCATGAAACCGGCAGCGGAGTTTTTGCTTCGCTGCCAGACGACGTGTTTGGGAGGATTTGATGAGCCAATTAAAACGGTTCATGGGGGCTGGAATTCTGTTTCCTGCTCTGTTGGTTGTTTTGACGACAGTCTATCTGCTTGCCACATTTGACATTCGGACCATGTTTGGCGCGGATGGCGGCGTTGGGCCAAAGACTTTGCCAATAGTTGCGGCAATCATCATGTATGGGGCGCTTCTGATCGTCCTTATGAAAGAGTTGCGCAAGCCGATGGATGAAAAGGACGCCGGGTTTTCTTCGCACCTGCGGCCCGCTCTTGTGACGATAGCGATCGCTTGCTACATCGCCCTTTTTTCCCCGGTGGGCTATGGCATTTCGACTTTCCTGTTCGTCGCAGCACTCTTTTTTATCTTCAAGTTCAAGACAGACCATCCGCTGGCCTTTGTTTTATATGATCTGATAATCACCATCGTGTTCTATGGCTTGTTTGTCGGTCTGTTTGATGTGCGCCTTCCAACTCTGACAGGACATTTCCTCTAATGGACACAATGCTGACTTTCCTTGGCGGATTTGCTGATCTTCTGGATCCGACCATCACGGGGTTCATGGTCATCGGCTTCTTGATCGGAACCTTTTTTGGCGCGATGCCAGGGTTGACATCGGTCCTCGCCGTCGCCTTGCTTCTTCCAATAACCTATTCGATAGATGTCATTCCGGCTCTGGTCATGTGCGCTGCAATCTTTATGGCGGGCATGTATGCTGGCAGTATTACAGCAACGACCATCAATATTCCCGGTGCGCCTTCGTCCATGATGACGGCGCTAGAGGGTAATGTGTTGATGAAAAAGGGGCAGGGAGCGAGCGCCTTGGGCCATGCCGCTCTTGGCTCGATGATTGGCGGTGGCATCGGGGCGTTGGCCTTGATGATGTTCATGCCGCTGGCCGCAAAGCTGGCCTTGCTTATACGAACGCCGGGCAAGTTTTCACTGGTCTTGTTTGCTCTGGTGGTCATCATCATTGTTGATCGACGGAACATTGCGAAGGGTGTCGTGGCTGCTTTTCTCGGCTTGATGATTGCGACAATCGGAGTGGATGTTCTTCAGCCAATTTCCCGTTTCACCTTCGGTACGGAGATGCTGGTTGAAGGCGTCGATATCATGCCAATCGTGATCGGTGCCTTTGCGATCAGCGAGGTTCTGACACAGGCGCAAAACTGGAACCTGTCGCTGGGCGATACGCTGGCCAAGGCGCGAGAGCTTAAGGTTTTGAGGCGAGACTTCGTGCCCAAGTGGTCCGAAGTCAAGGAAATCGGTATCTTCACCTATGTCCGCAGTGCCGTTATCGGCTTTGCAATCGGCATGTTGCCGGGGGCTGGTGGATCAATGGCCGCTTTCGTGTCTTATGCCACCGCTCGCGGTATTTCCAAGCATCCTGAAGAATATGGCAAGGGATCACGAGAAGGGATTGCGGCTGCTGAATCGGGAAACAATTCCATGTGCGGCGGGGCTTTTGTTCCCATGCTTATGTTCGGTATTCCCGGAGATCCGACGACGGCTGTCGTGCTTGGTGTGCTGATCATAAACGGATTGCAGCCCGGGCCGCGCCTGTTGGTGCAACAGGCTCATCTGATCGCCCCGATGTTTGCCGCTTTGGTCGTTTCAGCCGTTCTTCTCATCCCGTTATCGCTGTTCTTGTTCGGGCCTTACTTTGTGAAGATCATTTCTTTGCCAAAAGGCCTTCTTTACAGCGCAATTGCCGTGGTCGCGTTGGTCGGAAGCTATGTTGCCACCTACTCAACATTCCAAATGTCCTTGGCTCTGATGTTTGGTGTTCTGGCCTATATCATGCGCAATCAGGGATATTCGACGGTCTCATTGTTGTTGGGCTTCATTCTCGGGCCGGATCTGGAAACATATTTCCGGCGAGCGCTGTCCTTGAATGATGGCAATCCGATGATTTTCCTGACGAGTTATGACTCTCTGTTCTTCCTTGTTCTGACTGCGATTTTTGTTTACGGCATTCTGTTCAAAAAGGAAAAGGCTGTTGCCAAACAGGCTAGCCCAAGCTGATTGGATCATGCTGCCTGGTGGAGATCAGTATGGTTCAATGAAAGCATAACTCCCCGACGCAAAGTGCAAAGGGAGACACCAAGTGGACTGGCCGGTATCTGATACCGGCCAATTTTTTGTAGATAGGCTTGGCCAATCAGGCAAGTGACGGCTAGATCCCTGCGCCGGATTGATTGTAGCGGTCCGATCCTTCCAGGAAATCGGCCACGAAGGGAGAGGATGGATTTCGGACCAGATTTTCCGGCGTATCAAACTGCTGCACCTTGCCATCTGCCATAACGGCTATGCGATCTGCCAGTTCGAAGGCTTCTTCCTGATCATGGGTCACCAATATTGTTGCAATCCCGACCTGCTGCTGCAGCGCCCGTAGCGAAGATCTCAGATCTTTGCGGACTTTTGTGTCTAGCGCGCTGAAGGGTTCATCTAGCAGGAGCAAGCGCGGCTCAATTGCAAGAGCGCGGGTGAGGGCGACGCGCTGGCGTTGTCCCCCAGACAGCTGGTTGGGAAAGCGCCCAGCCAGTTGTCCGATTTGCGCCATATCCAGCAAGTCTGCAACACGTCGCTTGATTTCTGACGAAGAAGGCCGTCTTGAGCGATCCCGCATCTTGAGGCCAAAGGCCACATTCTCTGCTACGCTCATATGTTCGAACAGGGCATAATTCTGGAACACCATGCCGAAGCGTCGCAGGCGCGCGTCAAGCCCGGTGATGTCCTGCCCGTCATAGGCGAGGGTGCCTCCGTCGGCAAATTGCAGTCCGGCGACTGTGCGCAAGAGGGTAGTCTTGCCGGAACCTGATGGTCCCAGAAGAGCAACAAACTCCCCTTCTTCGATATCAAGGCTCACGGCATCAAGCACCAGATTGGAGCCGTAATATTTGCTGACTTCACGGATCTGAAGAGACATGGTCTGTTTCCTGTTGCTTTAGTTATGCCCATGGGGGGAGCGCGCTTCGATGGTCGAGCGCAGGATAAGGGTGATCACGGCGATAACTGTCAAAACCGTTGCTGCGGCAAAAGCTCCGGTGGCGTTATAGTCGTCATAGAGCAATTGCACCTGCAGCGGCAGGGTCATGGTTTCGCCGCGAATGTTGCCTGAAACGACGCTGACGGCTCCAAACTCGCCAATCACTCGGGCGTTGGCCAGAATGGCACCGTAGAGCAGCGCCCATTTGATTTTGGGCAGGGTGACGTGAAGGAATGTCTGCCAGCCGGTGGCCCCAAGGGTAAGCGCTGCTTCTTCCTGATCGCGCCCGGAAATTTCCATGAGCGGGATCAGCTCGCGAGCCACAAACGGGCAGGTCACGAATAGAGACACCAGCACGATGCCGATGAGGTTGAACATCAACTGGATGTCCCAGCCATCGAGCCAGCTGCCCACGAATCCCGTTGCGCCATAGACCAACAGATAGCAAAGCCCGGCCACGATGGGCGATATGGAAAAGGGTAGCTCGATGATCGTCTTGAGGGCCCTGCGCCCCCAAAAGCGGTAATGCACGATGGCCCATGAAATGGCGATGCCATAGACAAGATTGATCGGCAGGACGATAAGAGCCGTCAACACCGTCAGCCAGATTGCATGCAAGGTGTCGGGTGTGGTGATGTTCGACCAATAGATGTCAAGCCCTTCGGCAAAGGCACGTGCGAAGATGGCAATTACCGGCAGAGCCATGACAACCAGCGCAAAGACGATGGCTATAAGGATCAGTGCTGCTCTTTTTCGGGCTCTTTGCTTGAGCAGTGCCGTGACCTGCGGATGCTGGTTCGGGCGAATGGATGGATCGGCAAGGGTCATGATGAAGCTCCCCCTTTATGCAAATGGCGGCTCGCCCTGCCTTCGGCATAATTGGCCGCGACGAGCACCACGAGCGCGATTAGCAGGATGGTTCCGGCTATGGCGCTGGCAGCGGGATAATCGTATTCTTCCAGCCGGATCATGATCAGCAGCGACGCTATCTCCGTTTTGAACGGCATATTGCCTGCAATGAAAATGACCGCGCCGAACTCCCCCAGCGAGCGGGCAAAGGCCAGCGACGCGCCGGTGATGAAGGCTGGCCAGACTTGCGGGAAAACCACATGGCGAAAGATCTGATAGTCCTTTGCGCCGAGCGTGCGCGCCGCTTCCTCAGCGTCGGGCTTTAGGCTTTCCAACACCGGCTGAACCGTGCGAACCCCAAAGGGGACCGAGGTAAACATCATGGCCAGAGCAATGCCCCACCAGGTGTAAGCGACCTTGAGACCTGCTCCCTCCAGAAGGCTGCCGATCCAGCCGCTCTTGTCATAAAGCGCGACCAGAGAAATACCCGCCACCGCGGTGGGCAATGCAAAGGGCAGATCAACCAGAGCATCCAGCAGGCGCTTGCCCGGAAAAGAAAAACGCACCAGCACATAGGCCAACAACAGACCGAAAACCGCATTGAAAATGGTCGCAAAGGCAGCCGCCGAAATGGTCACCTGAAAGGCGGCCAGTGTGCGTGGCGAGGAGATGATGCGCCAGTAATCGGCAAGGCCCAGCTGGCTCATTTGCCAGAACAGACCGCTGAGCGGCAGAAGAATGATGAGGCAGACAAACAGCAGGCCTGTACCCAGCGTAAGCGAAAAGCCGGGCATTATATGCTGTCGTGCTCGACGAGCTCGGGGCTGTGCAAGTGCTGGGGCGGCGGGATGGCTGGTCATGGTGATCGCCTCGTCTTTCGCTTTCTTGGGGCTATCTGTGCCCATCGATAAAAGCGGTCCGGAACCATGAAGGCTCCGGACCGTATCGGCTTGAGAGGATGGACAGGCCCGTTTATTTGCCGGTGAAGACCTGATCAAGCACGCCACCTTCTGCGAAGTGGGTCTTGTTGGCTTCTTCCCAGCTGCCGAACACGTCTTCGACACGGATCAGGCGCACTTCAGGGAAGTTTTCGGCATATTTCGCCTTGATGGTTTCGTTGTGTACACGGTTGTTGAACGAGGCGATGATGTCCTGTGCTTCTTCGCTGTAGAGATAATCGAGGTAAGCCTTGGAAACCTCGACGCTACCGCGCTTTTCTGCCACTTTTTGCACCAGAGCGACCGGGAACTCGGCCAAGAGCGAGGTTTTGGGAACAACACGCTGATAGTCGTCCTTGCCATATTTGGCGCGGATATTTTCAACTTCCGCTTCGAAGGTGATCAGTACATCGCCGATGCCGCGCTCGACGAAGGAGGTTGTGGCGCCACGTCCGCCGGTATCAAACACGGCCACGTTGGAGAGGAGTTTGCCGACAAATTCGCGTGCCTTGGCATCGTCGCCGCCGTTCTGCTCCAGCGCATAGGCATAGGCTGCCAGATAGGTGTAACGAGCGTTGCCAGAGGTTTTCGGGTTCGGGAAAACCAGCTTCACATCATCGCGAACCAGATCGCTCCAGTCGCTGATGCCTTTGGGGTTGCCGCCACGCACAAGGAAGGCAGGCAGGGAATAGTAAGGGGATGCATTGTTTGGTAGATCTTTTTGCCAATCTTTGGAGACAAAACCGCCTCGATCAGCCAGAACTTGGACATCAAGCACCTGATTGAAGGTCACGACATCGGCCTTAAGACCCTGCATGATTGCGCGGGCCTGCTTGGATGAACCGGCATGAGACTGCTTGATCTCGATGTCCTGTCCGCTTTTTTCTTTCCAAAAGGCCTGAAATTTCGGGTTGATTGCAGCGTAGAGTTCGCGAGCAATATCATAGGAGACGTTGAGGATTTCTGTCGGAGCCTGGCCGCTTGCGGACGCAGGGCTGGACAGGAGCAATGCAGCGCCAACAGCTGCCAGAATTGTCTTGCGCATGAAATCTTGAATCCTTCTAAGGTGTTTCTCGTTGGCAAGAGTAAATAGAAGGAGAGCGTTTTTCTCAAGATATTGCGATCTGACTTTGTTTTAGAAATTAAAAAATTATGCCTCAATTAATCCTTTCAGTTAAACAAACTTTCTTCATTGTGCGGATGTGCTCATTATTGTGGAATTTGATTTCAAAACTCGGGGCTTGTTCAAGACGCATGTCTGAAAGGAGCTGGCGTCTGTTATTCGGAAAGGCGTCATTCGGTGCATGAAGGGCTTTGCAGTTTCTGGCTCTGCCAATGATGTTGTTCAGAATTTCTCTTGTGCGGCTGAAAGCCGTTGTGGCACATGTTGTGCAAGCTGTATGTGCTGCTCAATGGAGCCTCTGGAATTGAACTTTCAAGAGGTTCAACGGTTTGTAGTTTAGCTACTTTTTGTGCTTCCTATGCAGATTCGAGTAAAGACAAAATTTTGATATGCATCTAACGCATATCAATGTTGAATGATTGTCTCTTTTTAAATTTCTTCTAAAAGCGCATATTCATTCCCGTAAGAACAAAGAAGAAAATCATCAGATAGAGAAAAGGAAAATATCATGAACTTCTTTAACCGCGCTTTTGAAAAAGTTGTTGCAGCTCGTGAAGAACAGGCTCAGCGTTATGTAAACGAATTCATGGCTGATCGTGGTTTTGATTTCGATAAAGACATTCTCAATCCTCGTGGCTAATGCCAAAGAGGATTGCTCAAGCAGTTTTTTGAATAACCGAAAGATTGTTTGCATAAATCGCCGAAGGAAATGTGCGGATCTGATTTCTGTTCGTTGTCCTTGAAAAACAAGCGGGTCTCAACCCGCTTTTTTATTTTATAATCTTTGAGTTTTTCGGGTTTTATTCCATTCATATATTTTCTGACTTAAGGATCAATTTGGTGAGCTTATTGTAGAACCAAAAGGTCTTTCTGATTATCTATATGCCGTTCCTGTTGAAATATTTCGCACTCCTCAAGGATCTGCAGCAAATTATTCTTGCAGGTTTATACTGGTTTGCGGATAGGTTAGGATCTCTTAGCGCTGAGAAGTTGGAGAGCCGAAATGGTGTCGAGTGAGCATAACAGTTTGACAATGAAGGGATTGAACCAGAGGCAAGAGAAAATCATTGAGATTGCTCGATCTGAAGGGTTCGTCGGCATTGATAAACTGGCCTTGCTGTTTGATATCACGCCTCAGACCATCCGTCGTGATATCGGCCTTTTGTGCGATAAAGGCATTCTGCGCCGCTATCATGGTGGGGCTAGTCTGATCTCCAATACGCGAAACGTGGATTACACGGAACGGCGCGAGGTTATGAAGGAAGAGAAGGCCAGGATCGGCAGGATGGTTGCTGAGCATATTCCCGATGGTGCCTCTCTGTTTCTCAATATCGGCACGACGACCGAAGCCGTTGCGGACGCTTTGCTAAACCACAAGAATCTGAATGTTGTGACAAATAACATCAACGTCGCCGCCAAGTTGAGCCAGCAGGAAAGCTTCGATGTCTCCATTGCTCCGGGGCATGTGCGGCCCCGAGATCTTGCCGTTATAGGCGAGGCTACAATTGAGTTTATCAAGCAGTTCAAAGTAGATTTCGGCGTTATCGGGATATCGGGTATTGATGAAGACGGGACGTTGCTCGATTTCGACTATCGGGAAGTGCGTGTGGCGCAAACGATCATCGAGAATTCGCGCACGACATTTCTGGCAACTGATCACACGAAGTTTGGTCGGCGGGCGATGGTGAAGCTGGGCCAAATCTCTGATTTGGATGGTCTCTTTCTGGATTGCATGCCTCCAGCGCCTTTTGATGATTTGATCAGGTCCTCAAGCGTCACTGCACATCTGGTCGATCAGGATTAACGTTCGTCTTTGAGCCGATTTTCTTCAGGTTTTTATGTTGCATGGTTCTTTTCATTTTCATTTGAAAATAAATGAAAATTCAATATCCATTCTCTTTTGACCTCTCTCTCAGGAAGCGTCTGTTTTCTAGAATTGTCGTAATTCCGCCGATTTTTAAGGGGTCTCTGTCCTCATTCTTTCGCTTTTCCTAGGCGTGCTTTGCTTTCGTTTAGCTGTCAAAGAAATTTCGATTGAATAATTTTTGGCGAAATGATAAGGATAACGAAAGAAAATAGTCATAAACGAACATCTTGGGTTCGCATATAGGGCCTGCCTTGTCGGTTTGTTCGGGAGAGAATGATGAGATCCGAAACACTGAAGAAATTGCATGATGACACCCCATTCGATTTGTTGGTGATTGGCGGTGGCGCGACAGGGTGTGGCATAGCGCTTGATGCTGCGACGCGCGGGCTGAAAACTGCGCTGGTGGAGCGGTATGATTTTTGTGAAGGTACATCGAGCCGATGCACCAAGCTTGTTCATGGCGGCGTTCGTTATCTTGAGGCCGCGGTGAAGCGCCTTGATAAAGAGCAATATAATCTGGTTCGTGAAGCCTTGCATGAGCGTGGAGCCTTTTTGCGCAACGCGCCTCATATCTCCAACCGCTTGCCCTTGATCACGCCGGTTTATGCGTGGTGGCAGGTGCCGTATCTTTATGCCGGTCTCAAGATGTATGACATTCTATCCGGCAAGATGAATATCGGCCACAGCAAGATCATCAGTGCCAAGGAAGCCATTCGCCGCTTCCCGATGCTTCACGCCAAGGGCTTGAAAGCTTGCATTCTTTATTATGATGGCCAGTTTGTTGACGTGCGCATGGCGATTTCAATTGCCATGACTGCCGAGCGGGCTGGTGCTGTTCTGGCAAACCATGTGGAGGTTGTTTCGCTTTTGCATGATGAAGCGAAGAACGTGATTGGTGCTCGTGTGCGTGATGAGTATAGCGGCGAAGAATGGTACGTGAAGGCCAAGAAAGTGATCAATGCGACCGGGCCATTCGCTGATGGCATCCGCAAGATGGACGATGCTGCGGCCAAGCCTATTCTGAAAGTCAGCTCCGGCATTCACATGATCCTTGACGCGGACTTTGTGCCGCCAGATGGTGGCTTGCTGATCCCGAAAACCGATGATGGCCGGGTGCTTTTCATTCTGCCGTGGCAGGGACAGGCGCTGGTCGGTACTACGGATAACGAGTGCAATGTGGAATCTCACCCCGAAGTATCGCCCGAAGATATCCGCTATCTGCTGAGCTATGTCCGCCGCTATTTCGATATCGATGTCTCCGAGAAAGACGTCAAATCGGCATGGAGTGGCATCCGCCCGCTGGTTTTCAATCCGCATGCCAAAGATACATCGCAGCTGGCTCGTGATCATGTGATCATCGAAGACAAGTCCGGTCTGGTCACGATTTCCGGTGGCAAATGGACAACTTACCGTCTGATGGCAGAGCAAGCCGTTGACCGTGTGGTCAAGACAGGCGTCTTTGGCAAGATTGGCGGCAGTCGCACCTATGACATGAAGGTCATTGGCGGTGAAGCTTATTCTCCAGACAATGCTGGCGTTATTGCCAAGAAATATGGTTTGGATGATGGCGTCGCAGCGCATTTGAATGAAGCTTACGGCGATCAATCAGATCATGTTGCGCGCATTGCGGCGGAGAAGAATCTCAAGCAGCGGCTGCATCCCGATTATGGATTCATCGAGGCCGAAGTGCCTTATGCGATTGAGAAAGAAGCTGTGCTTTCCGCCTCTGATTTCATTTGCGGTCGTACGACACTTGCCTTGATCGACAAGAAAGCAGCGATTGCTGCGGTTCCAAGAGTTGTTGCGCTCATGGCCGAGCTGTTGGGCTGGGATGATACCCGTATTTCCAGTGAGACTCAAAAGGTCATGAAACGTCTGGAGGTCGCATTCTAGATTTTTAGATGTGATTAGACAAAAATATTTGGCAAACGGATGGCTTCATCAGGTTAGGATACTTCCGTTTGCTGCATGTTTGCCTTGAAACTTGCCAAACGGACATGGCGCTTTGTTCATTGCTTCGGTTCGGTTTTTTGCAAGGCATCCTTCGTCTGCGCGAAGGCATCGTTTGGGAGGGTGATGCCTGAATGTCTGTTGGGGGGAAGGTGGGGGGTGTTACCAACGCCCTGATCATCAAGAAGAACCAGATGAGGTGAAGTCATTGTAGATATTGATCGGTGAAAGGATCGGCACTTTGGTGCGGATCAAATTTGGAGACGGCTTTTCAGCCAAAGCTTCTCTTGGAAAAATCATTCGGCACGGGAGATGGATGGATTATCCGGCGCTGAATGAGGCTTCGTCGTTACCGTGGCTATTTATGTTCTCGGCAATTATACCGATGCCCGCAGAGTTCCTCTGCGCGAACAGTCTTTTCGTTGCTTCTGCACTTTTTCCAACCCCAGGCAAAAGCGGCGGCAACAGGAGATGCGCGAGGGGCTTGTGGAGGATCCAATCAGTGGTGGTATTGTTAGTGCGATGCTCTATCAGACACTCTTCGACTAGGCCAGCGTAGACATTGATACAAGATCGGGTTGTCGCTGACGCCCGCTTAAGACAAGTTGTGGAGGATTCCTTAAATGGAAAAGAAATACGTACTCGCAATCGATCAGGGCACGACTAGCTCACGTGCGATCCTGTTTGATCATTCTGGCAAGATCGTTCAGGTAACGCAGAAAGAATTCACCCAGATTTTTCCTAAACCGGGTTGGGTAGAGCATGATGCAATGGAAATCTGGTCTTCGGTCCAGTCTGTTGTGGCTGAAGTTCTATCTTCTCCCGATATTCAGGTTTCGGAAGTGGCCGCAATCGGCATTACCAACCAGCGTGAAACCGCTGTTGTCTGGGACAAGAATACCGGCCGTCCTGTTTACAATGCGATCGTTTGGCAGTCGCGCCAAACCATGGATATCTGCAATGAACTGAAGGCCAAGGGCCTTAATGACGAATTCCGTAACAAGACCGGTCTTCTGATCGATGCCTATTTCTCCGGTACCAAGGTCAAGTGGATTCTGGACAATGTGGAAGGGGCTCGCGAGAAGGCCGAAAAGGGCGACCTTGTGTTCGGTACGATTGATACCTGGCTCGTCTGGAAACTGACCGGCGGCAAGGTTCATGTTACTGACTATACCAATGCTTCCCGCACGCTGATGTACAATATCCATGAGCTGAAATGGGACGAAGAGCTTTTGGCACACCTTACGGTTCCAGCCAACATGCTGCCGGAGGTTCGTCCGAACTCGGAAGTCTATGGCATGACCTGCCGGGAAACCTTCCAGGGGTTGGAATTGCCAATTTCTGGCATGGCTGGTGACCAACAGGCAGCTCTCTTCGGTCAGGCTTGCTTTACTGAAGGAATGGTCAAGAACACCTATGGCACAGGCTGCTTCATGCTGATGAATACGGGCGAAAAGGCCGTACCATCAAAGAACGGTTTGTTGACGACCATCGCATGGGGCGTTGATGGCAAGGTTGAATATGCTCTTGAAGGGTCGATCTTTGTTGCAGGTTCGGCAATTCAGTGGCTGCGCGATGGCCTCAGAATGTTCCGTGAAGCAAGAGACAGCGAGCTTTATGCGACCCGTGTTCAAAGCGCGGACGGCGTCTACATGGTGCCTGCCTTTGTAGGGCTGGGCGCTCCTTACTGGGATTCTGAAGTGCGTGGTGCCATGTTTGGTCTGACCCGTGGTACCACCAAGGAGCATTTCGTGCGGGCAACGCTTGAATCTCTTTGCTATCAGACCCGCGATGTGGTTTCGGCGATGGAAGCGGATTCCGGCATCAAGCTTGAGAAACTGCGCGTTGATGGCGGAGCGGTTGCAAACGACCTGATGCTGCAGATTCAGTCCAACTTCCTGCAAACCCCGGTCGAGCGCCCGATGTGTATCGAAACGACAGCTCTGGGGGCCGCCTATCTTGCCGGATTGGCTGTTGGCTTCTGGAAGGACAAGAACGACATCATCCAGAATTTTGGTGTCGATCGCACCTTCTCCCCGCAGATGGACGCTGAGGAAGCTGACAAGCTTTATGCTGGTTGGCAGACTGCGGTTAAAGCGACCATGGCTTTCAAATAGGCTTCCAACCTGCAAAACCGATTTCGCATTAATGAGATCAAGAGAAGGGGCGCCTTTTGGGGGTGCCCCTATTTTATTCTGAACCTCTGGCTTCTGGTGTTCTCAAGACCTGCAGCTTGGGCTTCAATTTGTTGCTTCCTCGGGGGGGAATTGAAATGGTCATGTTGCTCAATCAGCCTTGTTGCCGACAATGGAAAAGTGTGGTGCTATCGATCTGAAGAAATAAATCAGATCGCACATCGCGGCTTGTACAAGCTTGCAGTTCAAGCTCGACCGCACAGATTTCATGAGAGGCCGGAGGGCTGGTAACCCCTCCCATATGAATGGATCACGCAGCTTGGCTCTGGTTCTGCTGTCTTCTGCGTTTGGGTAGAAATGCGAGCAAGCACAGCACGGCGATTACGAGTTCGAATGCCAGAGCGGCGAGAATGCCCTCTGAAGGCATGCCATCAATCGCCAAACTGACGAGGCGCCCTGCGGGAAAGGCAAGGAAAACGGTCTGGGCTGCGACGATTGCAATCGTGGCATAGGATTGTTTTACAATGCCAAGCAGCATGATGATGCCGAAGGCTGTAAGTCCGGCGCCGGGGGCGCGGAGTTCACTTAGCAGGCTCGCGTCAGGGCCGAGGGCGATCCCGTAGCTCGTATAGAACATGTGTGGTATGGCTGTAATTGTGAAGCCGATGCCAACTGCGGTCAGTCCAGCAAGGCCGAGAGCCAGTTTTTGAAAGAGAGTGAGCGGCATTCTTTTATCCTTCCATATGAAACGCACGGCTATGCGGCGGATTTCCATGCGCCTTTGAGGGCTGTCTTGCGCGCAAATTCAGCAAAGCTGGTCGGGGCTCGTCCCAAGGCGCGCTGCACCCCGTTGCAGACTTCGGCATTGCGTCCATCCAGCGTTTCCCGGGCAATTGCAGTGAAGATATCAGCGACGAAATCGCCTCCAGCCGCTGCCACATTGGCGTGAAAATTCTCAAAGCTGATGGGAATATGCTGGATTGGACGTCCGATTTCTCTGGACAGGATCTGTGCCATGTCTGAGAAGTTGAGGAGTTCCGGACCGGTCACTTCATAGAGTTGCTTTGAATGGCCGTGTTGGGTAAGGGCTGCGACCACGACATCCGCAATATCATCGATATCGATGATGGGTTCGAGAATATCTCCGCCGGGCATCGGCAATATGCCTGCAAGTATCGGGTCATGCAGATAGCCTTCACTGAAATTCTGCGCGAACCAGGAAGAGCGAACAAGCGTGTAATCCAGACCGGAGCCTTCAACGATCTTTTCTGCTTCTCGTGCATGATGTTCGCCCCGGCCTGACAAAAGCACCAGATGGCAAAGGCCGGCTTCTTTCGCCACAGAGCATAAGGCATCGACTTTCTCCACCGCGCCGGGAAAGGCCAAGTCAGGGAAATAGGTAACATAAGCGGATTCTATGCCCTCTAGCGCGGCGGGCCATGTGTCGGGGTCGTCCCAATCAAAAGGAACTGTAACTCCGCGCGTGCCATGGCGAACGGTTTTTCCTAGCGCTTGGAGGCGGTTGGCGACGCGTGATCCGGTCTTGCCGGACGCGCCGATGACAAGGATCGATTGATCGGACATATGAAGTCTCCATTGCAATCATTAGATGGCCCGGAAACTAGGGGTAAAGTGGGGATCGGTATTGACCGGAAACGCCATGTTTTTGACAGACGATGCCAAGTCCTGCGAGCGCTATGGCTGCGATTTGCGATAGCTGGCCGGTGTGAGACCTGTCCATCTCTTGAAGGCGCGATTGAAGGCACTTTGTTCAGAGTAGCCGGTCAGGAAAGCGATCTCGGCGAGAGCATAGCGCTCTTCTTTCAACATGCCGATTGCTATTTCACGACGGGTTTCTTCAGTCAGAGTCTGAAAACTGACTCCTTGCTCTGCGAGCCGTCGATGGAAGGATCTGGCGCTCAAGCCAAGTCGGTGTGCAATGTCGGCCATCTTCGGCAATCCGTCGCTAAGGGCGCGGGCGATTTCATCTTTGGTCCGTGCGCCCAATGTGGGGGTGTCGTCGATTTTGGACAATTCATCATCCAGATGTGAGAGGAGAAACTGAGTTATGCCCTCGTCGCCCAGAATGGTGGGCACAGCCAACATATCAGGAGACATCAACAGCGCGTCCATTTGGGCCCCAAAATGCACAGGGCAGCCAAAATAGGCTTCGTGATGGAAGATGGTCTTGGGTGTTGGGTGCTTGAAATAGACTGCAAGCGGAGTGAAAGCATCAGTTGTGACTTGCCGACTGAGCGAGACACCGCTGGCAAGATCTGCTTCGATGGATAGGCGCATGCCCAAGCGTCTCGGGCCATTACGGTGCTCGATAAACAGCACGCCGTTATTGATCGTTTTGAGTTCATATTGCGCGAAGCTGGTCCACAACCGTGCATATCGCTCTACACGGGAGAAGGACCCTAGCAAGGTTGGAGCGGCTTTCCAAGCGAGCCCAAGTGCACCATATTCATCAGGCCGCATGGCGGCGCCGACAATGAGGGGCAAAGGCGTTATGTCAAACTGCTCGGCCATGAGCTCAAGCATGCTGTAATAATCGTTCTCGTCCAGCATTGCCTTGGGATCCCATGATCCCTCAATGTCCAGACCGACCGATTCCAGCACCGCTTTGGCATCGACCTTGTCTGCCGCAGCTGCAACGACTTTCCGAGCAAATAATGTTGTAACCTGACCCATGCGGGGAGGTTAGTTTGAACCAATCAGCAACGCAAGTGATGCTGTCTTTAGTGGAGGCGAGAGAAAAGAGCCGTTCTAGAGGTCTTGTCCGGTTTCGTTATCCAGTGCCCACATGAGTTCGGATTTTATTTGCAAAGCATTGTTGAGATGCTTTTTTACGGTGTAGGCAGCTTCAAGGGTTTCCCCGCGATCAAGAAGGTCGATAATAGTCAAATGCTGCCTGCATTGCTCGATGAAGCGTTCTTGTGTGGGGACTGCGCGATATTCCAAGAGGCGTCGCATCTGATTAAGGCGCACCAATGTCATGTAGAAATAGCAGTTGTTTGAAAAGCGGATCAGCTCTTCATGAAATGTCACACCCGCAGAAAGGAGTTCTTCGACTGGCAGCTGATCTATGTCCCGTTCCAGCATTCTTTCCTGCGCTGCTCGCATCTCATCCAACTTGAATTGAACAACCTCGAACTCTGGCAGCAAGATGGCCGCAGGTTCGATGGCCATGCGTAACTGATAGATCTGCTTGAATGATTCTGGCGACTTTGCCACCTCTAGAAACCGCCAGCCATATCCCGGTTTTCGTTCGGCCCAGCCGTCGCGAACGGCGCGAAGCAGAATGTCATGAACCTGTGTTTTTGTGAGGGCGTAGCGGTCACGCAACAGCTGTTCTGTAACGTCTTCTTGCAAAATGTTGTTGCGCCAGTCATCGGCTATTTTTTGATAGGAGCTTTGGCGGTCCTGCTTCAAGGTCAAGGGAATAGTCTTGGCTGTGCTATCGGGTGTGGTGGAGACGTAATAACCTCTGTTGGGTCTTTTTTCGACCACACCTGCATCCGACAACATCTTCAATGCTTCGCTGACTGGTGAACGGGACACTCCGAAATCATCTGCAAGGGCTTGTGTGCGCAGATGCTCACCTTCGGGCAGTTCTCTGGCCAAGATTCTTTGAGAAATTTCCTAGGCGATGGTTTCAGTGAGTTGGCTGGACTTCATCGGAAGGGCCCTCCCGTTAGCCCCGCAATGCAATTAAATGCATGATAGAATGAGAAAACGCAATCTGCTCATTTGTTGTTTCTTTTGAATAATTGTGCATCACGGGTGATGCTTTGTGTTTTGAATATTGCTCAAAGGAATACTGAAAAAATGCAGATCGGGAGGGGCGGCGGTGGCTTATGCCTTCATGACAAACCGGGCGTAAGTCGACCCACTTGCTGGAGTTATTAATGCACGACACCCTCAATTCTTATGTTGGATGTGAATGCTGATATACAGAGGGGATCTTTTCGTCTTTATGAGTGCATTATTTCATGTCAAGCTTATTTTTCTCTGCTATTTGAGGTTGTTGAGACTATTAAGTCGGTCCGGATCTTTGTAGATTTCTCTGAACCAGCCCTCAAGTTCCGGGTCTTCAATAAGCTTATCGAAATTGAGGTCAAATATTATACTAGTTTCATAACTGATCTTTTCACTAAACTCTGTTGAGTTTTGTAGTATTTCTCTTTTTCCAAAAGGTGAATCTGATCGTGTTAATATAAAGCGATCTTCATAAAAATATGGTGCCCCTGGTCTGGAGCGGGTTAATATGAACCAATATTCAAAAAGAATACTATTTTTGAATTTTTTGGCAACTCTCGATACCTTTAACGAACTGCCTTTGCTTCGGAAGGTTATATCTATAGGGCCGTCTTTCAAGTCAATATCCGGTTCTGATAATATATCAGAATATAGTGCCAGATCACTGCTATCATAAATATTTCGAATAGGTGTATTGTGGGCAATGGCAAGGTATTCAGTAATAAACCAATGTGCTGACCTGTGAAGATTTTCAATCGCCATTTCATAATAGTAATTCGGATTGTTTTGAGGACTATCTTCTGCCATGGCAGCTCCTGAAAAGGTCGCGAAAAAGCAAAGTAATAACGCTTTTGAATTGGTTAATCTGCCCATATTTCTGAGATTTTTTTTGTTAAGTTGTTGAAATAGCTTTCACCGCTTTTGATGAGCCATTTAGGGCCGTCTTTTCTAGCCCATGGCCATACATCTGCTATTGTGTGTCCTTCCGGATCTTCATTGGGGTCAAAGAAATTAGCCGTGGGGCCGAAAATCGAATTAGTGACGAGTTTTCCTGTTTTTTTATTATAAATTCCTTCCACGTGCCCCCCATTTGGGGAAACATATTTTACGTTATGATCAGGATCATGAAAAGTGCTTTGAAAATTTGTCATTTTAGTGTAGCCGAGCTTCTCGGCCTCTTGCATGGTCTTTGGTGCGTGTGAGTTGATGATTTCTCTAAATGTCGTGTTAATGTCGTCATCTTTGACAATTTCACCAGCTTTTTTAGAATCCGAAAATAGTAGCCTGATCGTTTCCTCTGACAATGGTTTTCCAGTCCTGCCCTCAAAGCGCGCGATAGCGTCGTCAACGGATAATCCAAACTGCTCTTCGAAGCACACGCGGAAAATGGACTTGTCATTATCAAGGGCGGCTTCTCGCAGCGTGACTTTCTTGCTGGTCGAGGCGGGAGATGCTGTCTCGACGCTGCTTTGAGATGCAGAGTGGAAATCCACCGATGAAGCACTCAGAGCAACATTCACGCTCCCGCCATCCGTTCCGATGAGGACTGTCGGGCAGCCGGTTATGATGGTGCCTCCGTGGCTGGTCTTGTCGCCAATTCTGGCTGCGGGTTGTCCTCCCACGAGTACATTCCAGGCTCCGGTGACAATCTTGGCGGGGATGGCAGTGGCACAAAGCGATTTGTCGGTGACGCGGGCCTGTGGCATGCCGCAGACAATGACATTTACCTGACAAGGGGGAATGATTGGCCCTCCAACATGTGGCGCTGTTCCTGGCCCGATCATCGGGCAGGCTACCATGTCAGTCACGCGGGCGGCTGGTCTTCCCATCGTTAGAGAACCTTGAGAAAATTGGCGGTAATAAAAGCAAATTATTAAATCGGTTTAATTTCAGGAACGCTACAACCACAGCGACCATTATGCAATCTATTATATGTATTTTAAATGGAGATTTTCAGAGGGATAGGAGAGGGAAAGCAACTTTATGGCGTGTTCATTTTTACGTTATTCAAGGTCGTTCAAAATGGATGGGGGAGAAATGTACCGGAAAATAGGCCTTGAAGCCTAAAACTTGTCAATTTCAAAAGATTGTAAACGGAGGGGTTTAAAATCAGGGATATATTGTGATTGAAATTACAGCCTGTTCATGGTTATGTTCCATAGATTGTATTAGCTTTTTTGATTTTATGTATATTTGCAGTTTGAGGGGATGCGCCCAATGTCTTGGTATAGCAAGGTGGCCTGGTCTGAAGGATTGTTTCTCAGGCAGCACCATTTGCAACAAAATGATCGCTATCTTGAAAAATTGATCGATCGCCGGACACGGTTTAGCTCTCCTTATCCTTGGGGATTTTCCGAGCTCGAAGTTGACCTCGATATGGCTGCGCAGAAGAAGTTTGCATTGCGCCGCGTTGCTGGCAATTTTCAGGACGGATATGCCTTCGATTGCCCCACGATTTCACCTCTGCCCACGCCAATTGAAATTCCTGAGGGATCTGAGAAAAGCTATGTCTGGCTGACGCTTCCAAACGCGGTTGCTAATACGCGTGAAATTGATATGGGGGTGGCGCAAAGTGGCTCTCGATATGTTCGGGAAGCTGAGACGATTATCGATTCCAATTCAAACATGCATCAAGAAGAGCAGATTGAGGTCGCTCATCCCCGCCTCAGTTTTGATATTCGCAAGACGGAAAAGCCCGGGTTTCATTGTCTCAAGATAGCACGCATTCTGGAGATTCAGGATAAGCGCGTAATTTTTGATCAAACCTTTGCTCCTCCCGTTCTTGTTGTCGCAGGTGACAAGACCGTAACGGGGTGGATGGACCGGGTCATTGGCTGGGTCGATACCAAATTGGAGACCTTGTCACGATACGCCGCCGACCCCAGCTCCGGGGGCGGTTTGCAGACCTTTGATTATTTCATGCTTCAATTGTTAAACCGTGAAATCAACGTTCTGAAGTTTTTGCGTGCGTCTCCCTATGTTCATCCGAGTGAATTTTACATTCAGCTGCTGCGTCTGTCAGGTGAACTCTGGACCTTCTCGCCCAAACGTCTGGCACCGGCCTATCAGCCTTATGATCAAGACAATCTGGCAGCTTGTTTTGAGCCGATTCTGTCTGACATTCAGCGGTTGTTGAGTCTGGATATCGGTCGGGCAATTCGTCTGGAACTCGTTGAACGGGCGCAAAATGCCTATATCGCCATGGTGAATGACCGAAGTCTGTTCAAGGTGGCGACCTTTGTTATCGAAGTTTCTGCGAGCCGTCCCCTGACCGAAATCCAACGCCAATTCAGTTCCTTATGCAAGGTCGGGCCCACTCGTAAGATGAACCAACTCGTCAATACCCATCTGCCGGGGATTGATCTCATTCATCTTCCTACGCCACCGGGCCAAATCAGGGCGGTGTCAGATCACGTCTATTTCCGGTTGGACAAATATTCTGATCTTTGGCCAGAATTCAGTAGTGATCCCGGCATCGGGCTGCATTTTGCCGGGGATTGGCCAAATCTTGAACTGGATCTTTGGGCAATAATGGATAGCCAGTCATGAGCAATGATCACAGAAATGATAATGGCGGCAAGACTGTTATTCGTCCAAATCCTGGAGGGGTGTTTGGCCAGCCGTCCTCTCCGTCAGGGGCGCCGAGGCCTTTTAATCCAGATCCTATACCTGCGCAAAATCCACAACAGCAGGGGGGACATTCGTCACAGCAACAATATCCTTCCTCACCTTCTCCTTACGGTCGCAATGAGCGTATCGCTCCAAGTCAGGGATATGACTCGTCCAGAGCTGCAAACCAGGAGGATGCATGGCTAAAGGGGGCTGATCCCAGAAATACATTTTTCCCAGATCCTCAACAAGCGCCAAAGCCGGAGGGGCCTCGTCATAGCATTCCGCTCGATGTTGCCTTGCAGGCCAGAAGCTCGGAACAGTATGAAAGCGGCAACCGGCTGCTAACGGCAGCAACGCCACTTCTTACCCTTTTCGGTCGTCTGCGGTCTCAAATTGTCGAGATGCAGGCCAAGCCCCTGATGGAGCATGTTCGGTCGAGAATTGAGGAATTCGAAAACCAACTGCTTGCGCAATCCATCGATTCCAATGTGGTTCATATGGCCAAATATGCCCTTTGTGCCACTGCTGATGATATCGTTCAAAATCTGCCCGGTACGGATCGTCATGTCTGGCTTCAATATTCTATGGAAGCTGTCTATTTCAACGATCGAAATTCGGGTGTCGGTTTCTTTCAGCAGCTGGATTTGCTGTTGCGCAATCCTGCGGTGAATCTGGAGCTTCTCGAGCTTATGCATGCGTGCATGTCTCTCGGTTTTGAGGGGAAGTATCGCCACATGCAAGGTGGGCATGAAGGATTGATGAAGGAAAAGCAGGGCACCTATCAAGCAATCTGTAATGTGCGGCAAATGCGTGAAGATGGTCTCTCTCCTCACTGGAGAGGGTTGATGATCGCGGCCAAGAAGTTTTCTAACCGAATCCCTATTTGGGTTTTAGGAGCTGTTGCTCTGGGAGTGTTGCTGGCGACTTTCTTGACCTTGCGGTTTTTGCTTGGGTTTGACAGCGATGCTCTCGCCAATCAGATCGTGCAACTTCATCCTTTGCAGCAAATCTCAATCGAACGACCGCCCTTTACGCCTCCACCGAAGGATCCTCCTCCCGTCAAGACCAGTCAGTTGGACCGGATAAGAGCTGGTTTGAAAGAAAATATCGATAATGGTGGCATGACTATCGATCCTGTTGGCGATTATATTGTCATTCAGGTCAATAACATGGTTCTGTTTCCCTCAGGGAAGGCGTCTGTGCTGCCTGAATTTGCTCCCGTTGCTCAGCGTATTGCTCAAACGCTTGATAGTGAGCCGGGGCCGGTCAATATCATCGGGCACACCGACAATGTTAAGCTTCGCAGTACCAGCCGTTTCAAAAACAATTACGAATTATCCGTTGCCAGAGCGAAATCTGTTGAATCGATTATTTCCAGTGTCCTGAAAGACCCTTCGCGTATCAAGGTTGAAGGCAAAGGCGAGTTGGAGCCTATCGCTGATAATAAAACCAAGGAAGGGCGAGCCAAAAACCGGCGCGTGGAGATTACCATTCCACGCGAGGAGACATTGCAGGAACCAAATATTTGAAAGTTATTTGATTTATGAAAGCCTGGATAAAGCATAGTCTGATCGTTGTCGGGTTGCTGATACTGACCTTGACAATCTGGTTTGGCGGCCCACTGCTCGCATTTGGCGATGTGCAGCCTTTGGGGTCGGTTCTTTCAAGAGTGCTGACCGTTGGCATAATCATTCTTGTTGTGCTTCTCGTCTACGGGATTGGATTTTGGAAAAAGCGCAAAGCAGCCAAAGCCTTGGAAGACGCACTAACAGAGAGTGAGGAAAACGAGGGAGATGCTGAAATTCTGTCAGAGAAGATGACAGAAGCGATTGATGTTCTCAAGAAGTCGAGCGGTAACAAGAATTATCTGTACGAGTTGCCTTGGTATGTCATCATAGGCCCTCCCGGCTCGGGCAAAACCACCGCGCTGGTCAATTCGGGATTGAAATTCCCTCTGGCTGGTAAGGAAAACGCAGCATCTGTCATGGGGGTTGGCGGTACGCGCTATTGTGACTGGTGGTTCACCGATGATGCCGTGATGATCGACACCGCGGGCCGTTACACAACTCAGGATTCGGATGCGGACGCCGACAAGGCAAGCTGGCTGTCCTTCTTGCAGCTTCTGAAGCACAACCGCCTGAAGCAGCCGATCAACGGTGTGATTATCGCGATCAGTCTTGAAGACCTGATAAAAGGGGACAAGGAAGCTCTTTCCCTGCACGCGACGGAAATTCGCAAACGTTTGGTCGAAATCCATCAAGAGCTCAAAATCGACTTTCCCGTTTATGCCCTGTTTACAAAAGCCGATCTGGTGGCCGGGTTCATGGAGTTCTTCGGGAATTTCAATGAGACGCGAAGGCGGCAGGTCTGGGGAGCGACATTTCAGAGCGAAAAGCGCAATGAAAATCCAATCGGGCAGGTTGAGGAGGAATTCAATCTGCTTTTGAAAGTGTTGGCCGACAATGTGACGGATCGCTTGCAAGAAGAGCCGGACGGCGAAACTCGCATCAGC
The DNA here is from genome assembly GCF_963664735.1 of uncultured Cohaesibacter sp. Classification (NCBI taxonomy): domain Bacteria; kingdom Pseudomonadati; phylum Pseudomonadota; class Alphaproteobacteria; order Hyphomicrobiales; family Cohaesibacteraceae; genus Cohaesibacter; species uncultured Cohaesibacter sp. The sequence continues at coordinate 4,087,149 of NZ_OY761553.1, forward strand.
ATCTTTGGATTTCCTGCTCAGGTTGCTCATCTGCGGGAAAAAGTCATTGGCTTTCTTTCGGAAATTTTCGAGCCGACCCGTTATCATGTCAATGCTAATCTGCGCGGCTTCTACTTCTCTTCAGGCACTCAGGAAGGAACGCCGATTGATCAGGTGCTGGGGGCAATGGCCAGTTCCTTCTCACGAGATTTACAGAGCTGGCAGATGTCTGGAAAGGGACGCTCTTTCTTCATTCATGATCTGTTTAAAAAGGTCATATTTGAAGAATCCGGATGGGTTTCCTTTGATCGTAAGGCTGTCAGACGTGCTTCATTTTTTCGCTATAGTGCCATTGCAGCGTTGATTGCGTGCACAGTCGGATTGGCCGGGCTTTGGACATGGAGCTATTTTAATAATCGGTCTCTGATTTCTGTTACAGAAAATTCGATAGCCACCTATCGCGTCAATGCGAGAGAGGAACTGACAGCAACGGTCGTCAAGGATGATGATTTGCTTTCCATTTCGGGCTATTTGCAAATGCTGCGCAAAATGCCGGTCGGATACGAATATCGTGAAGACGGTACGCCCATGAAAGAAGGGTTTGGTCTGTCACAACGACCTCAGCTGGTGGTTGCGTCAGAAGTTGCCTATCGGCAGGGATTGGAGAGAATGTTCCGGTCCCGCCTTATCCTGCGGTTGGAACGACAGCTTGAGTTGTTCATCAGTGATGATGATCCACTTTCGGTATATGAAGCTCTGAAGGTTTATTTGATGCTTGGAGGCAAGGCTCGAAGCGTGAATAAGCAACTGATCATCTCTTGGATGAAGGCGGATTGGGCAAATAATCAATATCCCGGTCCGGATAACAAAGCTGCCCGACAAGAGTTGCTTGACCATCTGGAAGCCATGCTCGATCTAGATGCTGCGCGGTCTCCGAGTTTTCAGCTGGATGGACCTCTGGTGGAGGCTGCGCAAAAGACTCTTGCTCGGATGCATCTTGTCGATCAAGCCTATGCGTTGATTAAATCCGCATCCTACACTTCAGGTCTGGAAGATTTCTATCCTGCTCAAAGGGCGGGCGCTCAGGCCGATACTGTGTTTGAAACTGTCGATGGCTCGGACTTTTCTGCCATGAAAATTCCGATGATTTATACCTACCGCGGATTCCATGAGTTCTTTCTTGTTCAGTTGTCGGCCGTTGCGGAAAAGCTGGAGCAGGAAAGATGGGTTCTTGGTGAATTTGGTCAGGATGAGTCCTACAAAGAGCAATACAAGCAGCTTGGTCCACAATTGCTAGATCGATACGGTAAGGATTTTGTCGAAGTCTGGACTAAAATGCTCGCCAACATCCGCCTTCGGCCTATGTCTGCGGACAAGCCCAAATATATCAATCTGAGTACAGCTTCTTCTCCATCTTCACCGATAAGAGAATTGTTCAAGGCCGTTGCCGAAGAGACTGCCTTGACCAAAGATGCTGACACTGAAGCCGGTGCTGCGGCCTTGACGGGTACTTCGGACAAAGCATTGGCTGGGGATGCGGCCAAGATGGTGCTTGAACGCGCCCGGATGCGCATGAGCGGTCTGGCCAATATTGGCATCGATTTGGCGTTGAAGAAATCCCAGAGTCGGGTTGGGGGCCTCCTCAATGGTGGTTCTAACGCAGCGAGACGCATCCCGGGGGCGAATATTGAGGCGCAGTTCCGGGAATATCAGATGTTGTTTGATGGCAAGATCGGCGTGCGCCCCATCGACGGTCTTATTCAGGTCCTTTATGAGACCCATCGCAATCTCGTTTTAGCAGCCACAGTGTCCGGTGAAGCTGAAAGAGCGGCTGCCATGGTGCAAAGACAGGTTGCGACACTCAGGGCCAGCGCTTCGCGGCTGCCCCGTCCGCTGGCTCGCATGATTCAAGGCGCCGTTGAAGATTTCGAGGGCGATGCGGCGGATACCTCCATTGCTCAGCTTAATCAGCTATTGCAAAGCACGGTTACGCGCCGTTGTCAGCAGATCATTGCAAACCGCTATCCGTTCAAGAGCAATAGTCGACGTGATGTTCAGATGCAGGATTTTGCTACGCTGTTTTCTCCAAACGGAATTCTTGATCAATTCTTTTCCCAGAATCTGTCCAAATATGTCGATATGAGCGGGACTAACTGGAAATGGAAACAGGATAGTCGAATGGGGCAGGAAATGTCTTCCGAGACATTGCGTCATTTCCAGAACGCGCAGGAGATAAGAGACGCTTTCTTCCCGCAGGGCGGGCGTATGCCGGGTGTCAATATCACAATCAAGCAAACTGCATTGCAGGGGCAGGTGGAATCCGCTCTGTTGACGGTTAACCAGCAAATTCTGCAGACCCAACAAGTCGGGAATATGCCAATGACGATCAATTGGCCGGGTAGCATGAGTTCAGGGTCCTTTTCGATCCAGTTCTTGCCGGAGATGTTCGGGCGCACATCGAGTTTTGCGCTTGAAGGATCTTGGGCTTTGATGCGAGCCATCAAGATGGGGTCTCCCAAAAAGAGGGGAGATACCATTCAAGTCCACTACAATATTGGTGGTCGGTATGTTCAATATGATATTCAGGTAGGTTCAATTCTCAATCCATTTATGCTGCGCGCGCTATCGCGCTTTCAATGCCCGGAAGGGCTTTGAACATGGGATTGGGATTTTTCGGTAAGGTGCCGGCCAAGAGAGACTTTGTGTCAAGGCATATTCCTCGTAGTGTGCTCCAACCTTATGAGAACTGGCTGCATGCCTGTTTGGCACATAGCCAGAACCAGATGGGGAATGAGTGGGCGCGCTATTATCTGGTCGCTCCGATTTGGCGATTTTGGCTGGGTAGCAAAATCCTGGGTGTGCCTTGCCAAGGCATTATTATGTCATCCGTTGATCAGGTCGGGCGGTATTTCCCCTTTACCATATTGCATTACGCCGATGAGGCTGTGAAAACTTGCCCTCCCGTTCTTGATGACCAGAAGCAATGGTTTGCTTGTGCTGAACGAGAGGCCTTACGTGTCTTGTCTGATGAAGATTTTGAACTGGAGACGATTACTTCAGATTTGAGCAATCCTCATTTGCGAGGCATGGCGTCAGGTGCTTCAGCCTATATGGATTCCGATGGCACCAATTGGTTGCCAGCCCAAGAGCCAGTTCAAGGGTCTAGCTCAGAGGCGGACGCCTCTAGCCAAACGGATAGAAACAATGGCGAGATGGCTTGTTGTGACGATGTTGCAAGCGATTTGTCAGTTTCTCAGGCGGAGGGGCTTTTGGCCAAGCCGGGCGATCTTTCTGAAGAAACGGAACTTGTTCAAGCCAAACCGGAAAAATGCCCGGAAACTGCACAGCCGCAGAATGAGCAAAAGACCCGAATTTTGCATCAGAAAGAGAGTGCAGGCTTATTCGAGAGCGTGGGACAGGCCGAATTCTGCGATGCGGCTGCTTCTCGAAGCTATTGGTGGGTGGTGCAGAGTGACAAGGTGGTGGCCTTGCGTTGTCAGAACGGCCTGCCTAATCCCCGTTTTTATATGCAAATGATTGGTGCCGTTTCCTTTCATCCCCAGAGTTAAGGCTCATCCTTGATGGGGGGGCCAGATGAAGTTGAGTGCAAAAATGTCTGTGAGCAAATTTCGATTTGAAAGCTGGGGGGTGAGCGACAAAGGCTGCGTTCGTGAGTTGAACGAGGACAGCTATCTAGCGATGCCTGAAAGTGGTGTTTGGGTTGTCGCTGATGGTATGGGGGGGCATGAAGCTGGTGAACTGGCCAGTCGCGCTATCGTGGCTCATTGTGAAACGATCGGGATGTCCAGCTCGCTTGTGGACCTTCAGGCCCGTTTTGTAGATCGGATTTACAAGGCCAACAGCGAGATCCAGGAAATGTCGCGGCAACGAAATGGTGTGACGATTGGCGCTACGCTTGTGGGCTTGCTGATGTTTGAAAATGAGCTTGTTTGTATCTGGTCCGGTGATAGTCGGATTTATCGTTTGCGAAAAGGTCGGTTAGAGCAGCTTACCCATGACCATACAGAAGTGCAGCAACTTCTGGATCAGCACATGATCTCCCCACAAGACGCCGAGACCTGGGGGCGCAAAAATGTGATCACGCAAGCAATCGGAGTCGAGCAAACACCTGCTCTGGAGAAGGTGAAGGGGCAGATTCTGGCCGGTGATACTTTTATCCTGTGCAGTGATGGCCTGACGGCACATCTACGCGACGATGACATTTTGGAGCAGGCTTACGGTCGTCGTCCACAAGATGCCGCTGAAGCGCTTGTCAATACCACGATTGAGCGAGGGGCAACCGATAATGTAACTGTCGTTGTGGTTCAAAGTCGAGATGTAAGCTCAACCGTTCCATTCCAGACCATGCAGCAAGTGTAATAGGCCAGATGATGTCCGATTTTGACGATGAAGAACAAGGAAAGACCCCTGAAGGAATACTGGAAGGGACAACGATTGGTGGCAATTACCGCATAGACAAAATGATCGCCGAAGGGGGCATGGGCGAAGTTTTCCGGGCTCACAACATTCATAATGAAGAAGATATTGTTGCGATCAAGATCGTGAGGGATGAGCTTGCAAGAGATGAAACGATTTTGTCTCTCGCCAAAAAAGAAAGCTCGATCATCAGTCGTCTCTCCCACAATGCCATTGTGCAATATCGGATGTTCGTGATTGATGAGGTTCTCAAACGCCCCTGTCTTGTCATGGAATATGTGGATGGTGAGGCGCTGGGCACGATAATGGAGCGTAAGCCATTTTCCGCGCAGGACGTCCGTTCTTTCTTGCTGCGCATCGCTGATGGACTGGCAGAGGTGCATGATGCTGATGTTATCCATCGGGACCTTTCTCCCGATAACATCATTTTGCCCGGGCAGAATATCGAAAAAGCAAAGATTATCGATTTCGGCATTGCGCGTGCAGTTGATCTTGGCAAAACCCTGCTAGGTGACAAGTTTGCTGGTAAATATAATTTTGTGTCTCCCGAGCAGTTGGGGCTCTATCAGGGGCAGATTTCTCCTCGCACCGATATCTATTCTCTGGCTTTGGTCTGTATTGCCGCAATGCAGGGTAAGCCGCTGGACATGACCGGAAGCGGCAAGCCCGTTGATCTGATCGAACGCCGGCAGACCATTCCTAATCTGGATCATGTTGATCCTTCCTTGCGAGACTTGCTGCGCTGGATGTTGCAACCCGATCCTGCCGATCGACCTCAGGACATGCGTGCGGTGGTTGATTGGCTTGGAAAGAATGCCATTCCGAACGATAATGAGAAGGATGAGGTTGAAGCTGAATCCGAAACCGGAGAGGCAGGGCAAAAGCAGCATGTTATATCTGCTTCCGATGAAGGTGAGGAGCTTTGGACAATTCCGGAGCCAGCCGCCGCGAGCTCTGAAAGCTTTCGGGAAGCTGAACAAACTTCTCCTCCCTCCCAATCAGCTGATGGTGACAGGACGGTGCTTGTCTCCCACCAAACGTCGATGGAAGGCGGGACAGAGCTGGGAGGCGTGTCTCCTTCCTCTCATGAATGGACGGCAAGTCCAAATGAACGTCTTGGTCAAGATGCCGCAGATGAATTGCCTGCACATCTGCGAGCCATGCAGGACAGTGAGCCGTTTGCTACAACGACCAATGCGCCCCCATCAGTCAAGGTGGAGAAAGCGCCGTTAAAAGCGAAATGGTTGTTTCCAGTCTCAGCTGGGCTTGCGGCTCTTGTTTTGGTCGGTTTCGGGGCATGGGCGTTGATTGCGGGTTTGGGAGGGGATGATTCCCTCTCTTCATCAGGAGGGGGCAATAAATCCCTTGTCACCAACATCATGACACCGGATGAAATAGAAAAGGTCGCGAGCTCATTCAAAGATCTCAAATGGGTTCAAAACTATGAGGAAGGGGAGTGCTTTTACGCTTTCGTTCAACCTACCAGTAAAAACTCCGCAAGTATTATTGCCTTTTCCGATCAGGAGGATGCATTCAAGACATTTGCTCAAAACTACCAAGCGAAAATGGGCAAGGCACCAGATCTGGTAAGAGATCTTCTTGTAAAAAAACAGTGTCCCATCACCAGTTTCCTAAAGGATATTTCAAGTTCGATACCGGTGTACAGCATCGAGCTTGAGAGCAACAGGGTGAAAAAGGGCCTGCCTTTGCGGGCCAGTTTTGCGCTGCGTAACAAGCTTGATAGCTACTCTGTCCTTTTGCTGGATCAGTCGGGTATTGTCTATAATATTACATCTTATGCCGAGCCATTCACCAAATCGGGGCAGCAATTTGTAAAAGTTGAACTGAATATGGAATTGGCAAAACAATTTACCCAAGAGCAGCCGCAGTTGATCCTTGCTTTGAGTGGTGATGGCAATAGCGTCAGACGAGCAAATATTGCCAACCCGCAACGTGCGCTTAAAATCTTTCCGGATCTATCGAAAAATCTGGAATTCTCAAATGATGAGATCTCCGTTCATCTTGCCCGGTTTGTGATCGCTCCTGCCCAGTGATTGGCTTTTCGGGTGAACCGTCACTGTTATTTGTCAGGGTTTGACAACAAAGGCCGTGAAGGCGAGAGCTAAAACCAGATTATTGCTCTTGTATTCTTGGGACAAGGCTGCGAAGAAGCGATCCGCTTTGCTGCCGTTCTGAGTAATAAGGGTTTGCGGTGTTTTTGAACTTCGAAGGGCAACGAGCAGCTGGACTGCTGCGTCAGTTTTTCCGGTCAAAACGATGGGGGTATTGAAGGCGACACCACTGTCGCTTACGGTTCCGTCAACGGCGGTCATCGCGATTGTCGGTTTCAGTAGTGGGTCCATGGATTGAACATTGCCCTCATCGTCGACCAGAAGCAAATGTACTTCCTTGCCTCCGCCCCAAATGCCCCCTTTGAGCAGGGAGCCACTCTGGATGATCGTCTGTTCGAGCTTGATGCCCATTGTGATATTTGCAGGAAGATTGTTGTGCTGCGCGAATGAAATGGCGTCACATTGTGAATTTGTAATTGGTGCAAACTGTGCCATGGTAACAGGCTGGTTGGATTGGCGAAATGACTGGATTATCTCCCGTACCTTCCGATTATCATTGCCTATGCCAAGTAGCCCCAATTCTCCAGATGGCAATCTGCGCGGCGTGATCAGACTGCATGATTTCGTTGGAAGTTGTGCGAGGGTTTGTGCCGCTTTCCTGACTTGATCTTCTTGATTGTCTGCTTCTGGTTCCTGCGGGGTCGTCTTGGCGGGCAGATTTGCCAGTTTTGTTCGCTTTGTGGCGCTGGGGGCAATTCGAGCGGATTTTGATCTGGTTTTGGCAGGGCGTGATACCGCCGTGGGCTTGGCTGCGGAAATGGCTTTTGACGGTGCTATGCCTTTTGCTAAAGGGGCTCTGGCATGGCTATTGACTGGGCTAGTCAGTGTGGCAGTAGGGGCGGGGCCGGACGATGCGGCGCCCGCAACGGGGAGAGCTGCTATCTTGGGCCGTCTTGAGGGTTTTGTTGTGACAATCATGCGCTCTGTTTTTGCCCCTTGCAATGGGGTCAATTGCTGAGCTGCTGACATGGCGGTGCTTGTGGTTGGCTGGAGCGGGGGGCTGGAAGAGGATGTTGCGGAAAGTTGGCGGGCTGATGGTGCTGTTGTGTTTTTGGCTTTGTGGTTTGGTCCCAACACTTTTATATCGTTCGTAGAAGAATTGAGAGTGGAGCGGGCCTCGCTAGATTGGATCACTTTGGTTTTCGCCGGTTCAAGCGATTTGCCATTTGCGCTGGAAAGGGCTTTTCTGGTGATGGTGCCGCGAAGATGAGAGCCGCTCGTCGGGCTTGGTTGTTTTCGTGTCTTTGCCGCTTCTGATGTGGTCAGACGTTTTGTATTCTCAGTTTTGTCAAGCTGTTCGACTTGCTTGGAACGTGTCTTCCGCAGGTGCGATGCCTCTGCTTTGGTTGCATGAACGGAGTTCGGTAGCGATTTTAAGCCATGAGGCGCCAGCTTGTTTATTTGCAGGTTATCAAAGAAAAATTCAGTGGTTTGATGGTCCAATGTCGCCGAAGGCTGGGCGGACATCAAGCTGAGGATAAAGGCTGCGTGAAGGCAAAGCGCTGTGAACCCGGAAAAAATCCAGAAGCCATGTTCGCGTTTCACCATCATGTCATTTGGTCTCCTAGTTATTCTTGCGGTATGTGACCAGGATAGTTTGGGTGCCTTGCTGGCTGATCATGTCGATGATCTTGATTGCTTCGGTTGCTGGGTAGGTCTTGGAAACCAGAATATAGAGCTTGCGCAAACTCGAACTTTTCTGAACAAGATTCTCGGATGAAATTGGCTCGCCATTATATGTCATCGGTGCGTCTTGAGTAAGAATGAGCAGAGGTTGAGGCAGCTTTGTTATGTCGAGCTGTTGCGTCTCTACCGGATCAACAATGATGGCGCTTCGGTCCACGATAGAACCGGAAATAACGAAGAAAAGGAGCAGGAGGAAAACGATATTGATCGTTGCTAGAGAAAAATCTGGTCCGGCTTTTCGTTCTTGCTTTGTAAAATAGTCATTGATCATAGCAAAATTCACTAGGGAAATGGATGCCTCAATTTGTTTCGTTGGCACGACGGAGCAATGTTACATTTTTCATATGAGCGAGCTTTAGGCCTTCTAGCAGGCTGGTTACATTCTGCATTGGGGTTTTTTGGCCAAGGATAATCTGAATCTCATTTTGCTTCCCGCTTTTCAGCGCTTCAATCACTTCATCAATGCTGTCAATGGAATAGCTTTGCCGGTCTAACAGGATTCTGCCGCCGGTCAGGCGCAGCAGTGCAGACGAGGTGTTTGGGTGGGAGGCGAGTTTGGCTGCCGTTTGGTGTTTTTCCTCGCTCTGCGTCGAGTTTGGTCTGGTAGAGAGATCCAGTAGGGAATATGGGGCAGTGTTGGTGGCAAGCATGAAAAAAATCAGTAAGAGAAAAATGACATCAACCAGCGATGTCAAAGCAAACTTTGGCCGTTTCCTTGATGATTTCCATAAAATTTTCGTCAATTAAGCCCCCTGTTTTCTGGACCTAAATTCTATGAAATTGAAGTCGGTTTGTTTTATGCCAATAGAATGATTGAGCTGACGCTATTGATGAAACCCTGATGAAATGGGCTTCCTTCTAAAAGGGCTTTTAAGTCGCTAAGCCCGAAAAAGGATAAATAGATAGTTCTTGTTCTTTACTATTGCCGGAATTTGACTTTTGAGCAAGAGGGTCACGAACAGAGAAACGGCTTTGCATGATCGGGTATTTTGTTGCGCCAAGCAATTATTGAAATTTTAATCGCTAACGCTGAAACGCTCTGGAATAGACATGAATGTCAAGGGTCATCCAAACATTTGTTGTCGATAAGAAAAACCAAGAAAATCTATAATACAAATCTGCATTTTCCCGAGAAAAGGACAAAACTGCCGTTTGTGTGGCGGCTATGAAGTGTGTTACAAGGTGATGCAGGTTTTACGTGTTTTTTTATTATGAAGGTATTTTCATGGCAGGCACCTTTTTACAGGACAGCCGGATAGCCAAGCTTACAACTCCTTTGGGTAAGGATAAGTTGTCGCTCTTGCGTTTCGATGTAAGCGAGGGAATAAACGAGAATTTTGAAATTCGTATCTTGGCGATAAGTGAAGAGAAAAATATCGATTTTAACCCGGCAATAGGCAAACACTGCAGTCTGTCAGTGAATACCATTTCGGGGAACAAGAAGTATTTCGACGGATTGCTTGCGGAAACCCAATGGTTAGGAATCCGAGATGGTGGTTTTGTTTATTCGCTTACCTTGCGACCGTGGCTGTGGTTCTTGCTTCACAGAACGAATCTACTGATTTTTCATAATAAAACTGCTCCAGATATAATTTCAGAGATTTTTGGCGATCACGGACAGTTGGCTGATTACGAGCGGCGGCTGACCAATAGCTATCCGACATTGGAATATACGGTGCAGTATCGTGAAAGTGACGCTGCATTTGTTCGACGTTTGATGGAAAAGCACGGTATTTCATTCCATTATTCGCACGAGGAAGGTCGGCATAGCCTGATCCTGACGGATAGTCCTTCTGCTTTTGAACCTCTGCCTGGGGAACATCGGCCCTATTACCCGACTATGGGGCAGTATCGTCGCGAGGAAGAGCATCTGTATGAATGGTTTCCGGGTCGATCATTCACCACATCGCAATTTGCTTATAACGATTATAACTTCAAGACCCCTTCCGCCAAACTGATGTCGATACAGACTGGTGATGCCCAATATGAAACTTACGGGCTTGAAAAATACGATTTTCCTGGAAAATACATCGACCAGGGAGAGGGTAAGCAATTCGTTCAGACTGCGATGACTGCTGAGCGCATGGCGGATGAATTCTATTCTGCTGCGGGTAATTGCATTGAGCTTAGTGCGGGAACCACCCTGACGCTCGAAAAACACCCCGACGCCTCTCTTAACCAGACCTATCTTGCCATCCATTGCAATCATCGATTTGTTTCGGAGGCTTATACCTCTGGGGGCGGTGGTCTTGGAGAGGCCTATTCAGGGGATTATGAATTCATTAAGTCCGACAAAGCTCTGGTTCCTGAAAAGCTGACCGCGATACCCAAAGTATATGGCCCTCAGACAGCAAAGGTGGTCGGGCAGGGCGAAATAGACTGCGATGAGTTCGGGCGTATTCTGGTGCGCTTTTATTGGGATCGCAAAGCAGACCAGTCGATGCGCTGTCGGGTTTCTCAGGTCTGGGCAGGAAAAAGTTGGGGTGGCATGTTCATTCCGCGCGTTGACATGGAAGTCGTCGTTGAGTTTCTGGAGGGAGATCCTGATCGTCCAATCGTAACCGGGTGTGTCTATAATGGCGAAAATGCCCCCCCTTTTTCACTGCCAGACAACAAGAATATCAACGGCTGGAAGTCCGACTCCACGGTTGGTGGCGGCGGGTATAACGAGTTTGTTTTCGATGACACCAAGGGCAATGAATTGGTGCGCATGCATGCGCAATATGATCATGAAACCAAGGTGCTGAATGATGAAAGACGGGACGTTGGGGTTAATCGCGCTACGACGGTCGGAAACAATGATGATCTGACGGTTGGTAATGAGATCACGGTCATCGCCGGTAAAAAAATCACGCTGAAAGTTGGAGCCAGCTCCATTGTCATGGATACGAGTTCCATCACCATTACATCTCCAACGGTGGAAGTGCGGGCAAAGCAGGAGTTTGTTTCCAAGGCGGGCATGATTTCAAGACACAAGGCTGGTGCCGAAATGGATATCAAAGGGGCGATTGTTAAAATCAATAGCTGACAAAGATGTCTCTATATGCAGGCGTCATCGCCATCGAATAAAACCATAATGCTGGTGCGAGAAACAGGTCATCAGGATAATCGAATAACCCAAATTAAGGCCTTAACAGTGACAACAGTTAACCATAAACCCGTCGGGGAAGGGCGGTATCAATTCAGGTTCGCTACAGCTCAAGATTTATATCAGCATATTCCTGAAATCTCTGATGATATGACTGCAAAACTGGATGACAAAGCGATCCTTGATTATGTAAATCAGCTCATTGGATCGCCGACGGCGGAAGAAGCGATTACTTTTTGCTCCTATTTATTGCCTGCTAGAGAAGCTGTCTGGTGGGCCTATCAGTGCCTTAAATCCTTGCCCGATGGTCTGACTGATCTGGACTATGAGATGCTTGATCTGGCAGAGATCTGGGTTCGCAATCCTGATGACGTAATCCGGTATAAAGCGTTGAATGCCGCCATTACTGTTGAGGCAAAAAGCCCGGGGACATGGGTGGCTCTCGGGGCTGGCTGGAGTGGCGGGTCAATGGTTGAAGCCGGGGCGGTAGATGTTGAAACTCCTTCCTATTTGACACCACGGGCAGTCAACGCGGCGATTCTGAGTGTTCTCGCCGTTGTGAATGCTGCGGATCGGCAGGAAACAATAGAGCAATTTGTTGGTTACGCCTTGAGGCTTTCCGAAGCGCGGCCCAGTTAGTGTTTGCTGTTTAGCCAATAACTCCCGTGACATCTTGTTGTGACGGGAACCGTGGGGCGCGTACTACTATCAATAGTGACGCTGTTCAGTCGCCGAAAGGCCTCCCAATCGCATTTGCGAGGATGAGATCCATGATATTGACTTTAAAAATTGAGAATTTTGATCTCTTGCCTGATGGAGGACCGATTGAATATCAGTCTCGGGAGAGGAATTTTGAAATTGGCCGCGACACATGCAAGGATTGGACGCTACCAGACCCGCAGCGCTTCATTTCATCCCACCATTGCAATGTAACGTTTGAAAAAGGAGCCTATTGGTTACACGATCTATCAACCAACGGCACCTTCTTTGCCAGTAACAATCAGCGAGTGGCTTCGCCCTATCAGTTGCAGCAGGGAGATCGGTTGGTTATTGGCCATTTCATAATATCCGTGACCTTGGGTGAAAATGATGATGATTTGCTCAATCCGTTTATTCGGCCTTCATTCTCACAATCTTCCAATCCTGCATCCAATAGCCCTGATTTCTCGGTTGGTGCGAGCGATGATCCATGGGCAATTGATGGTCCAATTCCCGAGCCGATTGATCCAAAAGAGTTGATGCCGCCACGGAAGATCGACCCAAGGCCGAGTTTTCACGAGCAGTATATCGAGCTGCCGAGTTTGGTCGGGGAGATGGATAGGGGCGAACCAGCCCCCTTGCCGCAGAGCCACGCACCTTTTGGAACATCTGATTCTACCAGCAATGGTGCTTATTCTTCTCCTGACATGAGATCCCCTTTTTCCGAGAGAGATAAAGAGTGGGGGGCGCCAGCTCCTGTCAATGCGCCAACCGCTGCGGAGTTGCCGGATGGTCGCGACGTTGACGTAAGTCAGCCGTCACCGGAGAGTAATCAAACGCCTTTCTCAGGAGACAGAACCCAAGAAGCTGAGGGATATCCCTCCAGTCAGCGCAATAGCCATGTTCCCCTCGCGCCTTCTTCTGGGGATCTATCCGATTTCTTGTCGGCCATGGCCCAGGCCGCCGGCATCAAGCCTGAGATTTTTCTGGAGCAGGACAGCCGTTACCTGGCTCAGCAAATCGGAGCTGTTCTTCGGGTCAGCACGCAGGAAATGTCTAATTTGCTTAAAGCCCGAACCAAGGCAAAACTAATGGCAAAAAGCGCCAATCGGACGATGATTGGCGCTATGGAAAATAATCCCTTGAAATTCATTCCAACGCCAGAGGAGTGCATCGGTCTTATGTTTTCCAATAGGGATCGCGTATACAAAAATGGTGAAGACAGCTTTCGGGAAGCTTTTTGTGATTTGCAGACGCATGAGTTGGCAACCTACTCAGCCATGCAAAAAGCTCTTGGACGTCTGATTCAAGAATTTGATCCTGAAGTCATCGAAGAAAAGGCCAGTAAATCCAAACGAGCAGCTCTTGGGTCAAAAAAAGCCAGGGCTTGGGACGTCTATCAAGAACGATGGGATCTCATGAATGAGACGAACCAAAACGGGATTCTTGATGTCTTTCTTTCGTATTTTTCCGCCGCTTATGACGAGAATGTAGATAAACGCTAGTTTTTCGGTTTGGCTGCAGTTGGTGCTGCAAGTTGTTTGTACGGTCAGGCTTGGCGGTTGGTTGTATAACTGTTCTGAAGAGCCGAGGTGGTATGCCGTTCGGCAACTACAAGATTTTTTGTCTATTATTCGGCTGATACTTTTGTTTTTTCTATGTTTTTACGGTTGGCGATGTGGCCGTAAGTGCCTAATTTTTTCTCTATTACTGGTAATGAAGACGAAAAACTCATCTTTCTGGTGTGGTATGTCGGGCAAGAAAGAAGCTTAAGGTTGAAATGTAGATCATTATGAAATAATGATGTTAAAGTAGTGGAGTTAAGTGATTGCAATCGCTTTGCTGCAGGGGCGTTAATATTTCTTCGGTCCGAGCCGCAATATAAGTTTGCACCTGTGCGAATGCTGTCTGACTAATTTCACGAAATTTTTTTGAGCAATTTATGCTGCACAGCGAGATCTGGCGAAATTTTTTGCATTCTGGGAGCTTCCAGAAATGGAATTTGAATACCTGTTAGCGCCTATTACTGATGAAAAGCCATGTGGCCCGGATCTTGAAGAAGCCGGGGATGAAGATTTCTTTACCTGTGTTATGGGGGCCGATGGGCGATTACCTGAAAAATACTATGATGTTGGCCGAGAGCTTCTTTTTGATAGAACCTCTATCGATCTCAAGAAGGAGATGGACGATATCTCGGCGATTCTCGAGCGCTCAAGGGATATCAGAGCGCTGACATTGGCTGCAAGGTTTCAGATCCTGTCTGGCAGTATTCTGGGGTTTGCCGCCTATATCGAGGCTATAGCGAGATTGCTTGAGGTGTTCTGGCAGGATGTCCATCCTGGTGCAGACGGTGATTTCAGCTATCGGCAAATCGAACTTGAAGTTCTGGAAAGCCACAATACCTGTTTACAGCCGCTGAGATATGCCCCGATCATCAATGATAGCCGGGTCAAGTCGGTCAGCTTGCGTCGTTACCAACTGGCTAATCAACTAGCCGAGCCTCATCCTGGCGAAGAGGTTCCGGATGCGTCTGCATTGACTACCGCTTTAGCCAATCTGGATAATCTTTCAGAATTACAGGCTTCCTATGATGCCTTGACAGGGTGCGTTGCCAATCTCGCGGCCATTCGCTCGGCATATATGAATGAAGGCAAGTTCGATGCGACGCCTTCTTTTCAGCAACTCACCGAGACGCTCAATCAAATCATAGATTTCCTCGTCAAAGAGCAGCCTTTTCTTGCGGGCGCGGATGCCGTCGTCGAAGGGGGGCAGACTTCAGAAGAGGGCGTTTTTGCGCAGGCGGATACTGTTGAGCTTACAGATACAAGCGGTGCCGTTTCGATGCACCATGCTGTCGAGCCAACAGTTGCCGGTGTCGCAACTCCATCTGCGTTGGCGGGAATTGACAGTCATGCTGCTGCAGAGGCTGCGTTGGAGGCCGTCGAGCGATATTTTGTGATTTTCGAACCAAGCTCCCCTGCGCTCATATTGGTCAAACAGGCCCGTATGCTGGTTGGGCGACCGCTCGTGGAAGCAATTGAAATGCTCATGCCCTCGCGAGCCGATGATGCTCGTATTCAACTTGGTAGCAATGAGCAAATGAAAATTAGTATGAGCAGGATGCGAGTGCTGTCTGAGCGGGCACTTGATGATGCAAATACGAATAGAGACGCTGCGAATGAGAGCGAGTTTGAAGTTGAAACAAGAGCCTCTGCTCAAGAATTGATGTCCAAGCTGGAAGGCTATTTCAAAAGCACAGAACCATCCAGTGCAATACCAATTCTCCTGCAGAAGTCGCGAACGTATTTGAACAAGGATTTCGCCTCGATTTTAGGAGATCTTATAGTGTAGCGAATTTCTATTATATGTCTGATTTCGTTGCATTTTAAATATTATTTTGTTGTTGAGTTTGGACTTGAAAGGAAGCTGTATGTCATCGGATTCTGGTCAGAAATTTATTAAAAGAAACCGCCCGCCTCGGGTTCAGATCTCTTATGAGGACCCTTATAACGCGAACCGACAGGTGGAACTGCCGTTCGTTATGGGCGTCCTATCCGATCTTTCCGGCAATGCCTCCAAAGTTGAAAAGCCGGATATGGATGAACGCAAGTTCGTTCCCGTCGATATGGATAATATTGATGATTACATGGAAAGCGTTGAACCGGCTGTTTCCTATCGCGTCGAAAACAAGCTTGGCAACAATGAAGGGGAAATGCTGGATATCAATCTGACTTTCAAGAAGTTGAGTGATCTCGACCCTGCTGCTGTTGCGCGCCAGATTCCTTCCATGAGAAAGCTGCTGGAAGCGAGAGAACAGCTCGCCAACTTGCAGCGCTATATGGACGGCAAAAGCAAGGCCCAAGAGCAGATCAATGATTTGCTTGGCGACAAGGATCTTATGCGCATGTTGCAGCAGGATTTGCACAAAAGCAAAGGTCAGGATGGGGACGGAGCTGACGCTTAGCTGACGGAGAGGAAGAGGCTTCCCCGCTTTGGGCTTAATCTTTCTTTTGGCACCCTAATCTCAATCCTTTTTCGATCCTATGTGATCTGTACTTAAAAATTAATGAGTTGCAAACATGTCTTCTGATAGCCAAATTTCTTCGCAAAGTCCGCAGCTTTCGACGGAAACTGATGATTTTTCAGCGCTTCTAAAACAGAATTTCAAACCCCGAACCGATGTCGCAGCACGAGAAGTTGAGAATGCCGTCACAACTTTGATCGAGCAGGCTCTGGCAGACGAGAATATCATTCACGAGGATGTGGTTGACACCATTGATGAGATGATCGCCCGTCTGGATGAAAAACTGTCCGAGCAGCTCAATGAGGTCATTCACAACGAGACATTCCAGTCTATTGAAAGCTCATGGCGTGGTTTGAGCTATCTGGTTCACAATTCAGAAACTGACGCCACCTTGAAAATCAACGTGATGAATGTTTCCAAACAGGAGTTGGCCCGTAACCTGCGCCGTTTCCCAGATGCAAAGTGGGATCAGAGCCCTTTGTTTAAAAGGGTCTATGAGGCTGAATTCGGTATGCTCGGTGGCGAACCATTTGGTGCTCTTGTCGGTGATTATTATTTTGATCACTCAACGCCGGACGTGAATCTTCTGCGCGCTATTTCCAAGATTGCAGCCGCTGCGCATGCTCCATTTTTGGCTTCAGCTGAATCCACTTTGCTGGGCATGGATACATGGAATGAACTGAGCAATCCTCGTGAGTTGAGCAAGATTTTTGATACGCCTGATTACGCGGCGTGGAAGAGCCTGAGAGAGAGTGAAAATTCTCGCTATCTTGGTTTGTGCATGCCTCGCGTTCTGGCTCGTGAGCCGTTTGGATCCAAATCTGTTCCGGTGGAAGAATTCGCCTTTGAAGAGCAAACTGACGGGCACGGTGGTAAGAATTTCTCCTGGATGAATGCGGCCTATGCGATGGCTTCCAACATTAACCGTGCCTATAAGGAATATGGGTGGACCGTTAGGATTCGTGGTGTGCAATCTGGTGGTGAGGTTATCAATCTCCCGCTTCACACTTTCCCAACGGATGATGGCAGCGTTGATATGAAATGTCCGACTGAGATCGGGATATCGGACCGCCGAGAAGCAGAATTGTCCAAGTCTGGTTTGCTGCCCCTCGTTCATCGCAAGAATACCGACAAGGCTGCCTTTATTGGTGCTCAGTCCGTCTACAAGCCGGCCAAGTATGACGATGAGGAGATGACTGCATCTGATAATCTTTCCTCCCGTCTTCCATACATGTTCGCTGTTTCTCGTTTCAGCCATTATCTCAAATGCATGGTTCGGGACAGGATTGGTGAAACGATGGAGCGTGAAGAGCTTCAGAAATGGCTTCAATCCTGGATCTTCCAATATGTTGAGGGAGACCCGCATAACGCGTCTGCTGAAGACAAGGCTCGGCGTCCGCTGGCGGAGGCAAAGGTTGAGGTTTTTGAAGATGAAGAGAACCCCGGTTATTACGGTGCCCGTTTTTATCTACGTCCACATTTCCAGCTGGAAGGCATGGATATTGGTTTGAGCCTTGTTTCCAGGTTGCCTGGGCAACAGCATTAAATTTGCTGAATTTCGATACATTGCAAGCCCTCTCGGCATTGAGTGGGCTTTTGATGACCAAGTTCTATACGCCAATAATCTTTATCAAGAGGAAGAGTTAAATTATGTCTGTAGATATTTTTCTCAAAGTCGACGGCATCGATGGAAGCTCCATGGATGACAAGCATAAGAACGAGATTGATGTTCTGTCCTGGGGGTGGGGTGCCACTCAGAGCGGTACTACACATATGGGGCCTGGTGCAGGGTCTGGCAAGGTTTCCGTTTCCGACATGACCTTTACCAAATATGTCGACAAAGCCACTCACAACCTGATCAAGTGCTGCATGAGCGGTAAGCATATTGCGAATGCCAAGCTGGTGGTTCGCAAAGCCGGTGGCGACACGCCTGTCGAGTTTTTGAAGATCGAGATGAAAGAAATCATCGTCTCTTCCTACAATACTGGCGGTGCGAGCGATGGTCTGGATCGTGTTGAAGAGCATGTGACTTTCAACTTCCGCGAAGTCAAGGTTGAATATACCGAACAAACAGCTGACGGTGCTGCCGGAGCATCTTCTTCTGCTGGTTGGGATATTGCAGCAAACAAGGCCGTTTAAGTTCTTGTCATTCCCCTCGGGCAGATTTGCTCGGGCGGGAATGACCTCTGATCCTGTTTGGCGATAGATATCGGGCAGGGTTAATGTGCCCGAAATTCCACAGGGGCGGCATATGTAAGCAGCGATGATCATGAATTCAAAGAATGAAGACCGGTTTCAAGTGCCCCTCATGTTTGCTTTTCGCGAGGCCTACAAGGCAAAGGATTCGCGAAAGGCAAGTAATGAGAAAATTGAGGGGGTTCGCGTGATCAACAACAGGGGCAACTTGCACCGTCGCGGGCTGGATGAAGCGAGCCTAAGAGCCAGTCTTGTTACCGATCTGGACAGCCTTTTCAATAGCATCAATCTTCACTCCGCGGAGAGTTTGGACGCCTATCCATATGTCAAGAAATCGATTGTCAATTTTGGACTGGAAGATATTTCTTTTTATGCGTCTGAGGGGGAGAGCGTTGAGGCTTTGGCGGACGCATTGAGGCAGAATCTCCTCAATTTTGAGCCACGGTTACGCCCGGAGACACTCGAAGTTGTGCAGACCAACAGATTTGATGATGTCGAGCAACGTATCAGACTTTCAATCCGAGGCGACATTATCTGTCGCCCTCTTGATGTTCCTATTGATTTTGTCGTTGAAGTTGAAACGGGATCCGGAAAAGTCAAGTTTTCCAAACTTTCGGAGACCTCATGAATAGAGAATTTCTTGAGCTTTACGAGCATGAACTTCAGATCCTTTACGAGCGCTCCAAAGAATTTGCGCAAGACTATCCGGGGATTGCAGAACGTCTTGGGGGAATGACAAAAAGTAATATTGACCCAGGTCTTGCAGGGGTGCTTGAAGGAAGTGCTTTTCTTGCCGCGCGTGTACAGCTCAAATTGCGCAGTGAGTTTTCCGAATTTACATCTTCTCTCATCGAGCAATTGCTGCCGAGTTATTTGGAGCCGACCCCCTCGGTGGTTATGGTTCAGGCCAATCCTAAATATGAAGATCCCAATCTCAAGGAAGGGCTCCATTTTTCTCCAAATTGCTATTTGGATTCGACCTATCAGGAACATGATAAACGCATTTCTTGCCGGTTTCGTCTGGCTTCCAATCTTGGCGTTTGGCCTCTACGGTTAAAGAAGGCCTCATATTTTTCCTCGCCTACACCTCTTCAGGCGCTTGGCCTTGATGTCTTGGCTGACACTGAGGCTGGCCTGTGCCTGACGTTGGAGCACCGCATAGCGCGCGAAACCGAACCGGACCCTATCGTCGAACGAACCAAGCCACCAATTGCGACCACAGCGCCTCTTCGTGATTTGCTTGTGGATCAGCTGCCGGTTCATTTGACGGCAACCATGGCAGATGCGGCGGCGCTCTACGAGCAAATATTTGCCAATTGCAAGCGTATCACTCTACGATATTTGGACAAATTTGGAGATGCGCAGTTCTTGAACTTGCCCTTGGCGAGATTGGAGCAGGTCGGCTTTGATGATGATGAGCGTCTTTTCGAAGAAGACGATCGGATTTTTCCCGGCTTTTCTCTCTTGCGTGAATTCTTCACCTTGCCTGAGAAATTCATGGGATTTCGTTTGACCGGATTGCGGGAGTTGTTGGCGCGCATCGCTGCCCATGAAGTCGATATTCTGTTTGAGTTTGGCGCTTCGGTTTCCAATCTCGCGAACAAGGTGTCTGAAAAGGACTTTGGTCTGTATGTCGCTCCTGCGATCAACTTGTTCAAAATGAAATGCAGTCGGGTTCCTATCAGCAGTAACCAACATGAGTATCTGGTCGTTCCAGATCGCAGCCGGTGGCTCGATTTCGAACCTCATCGCATTTTATCCGTCGACGCGCATTTTACAAAAGTGAATGACAAGATCCCCGTCTACCCGATTTATAACCTGCCACCAGGAAATATCAGGGCAGATGATGCCTATTTCTTCAGTTGCCGAAGGGTGCAACGTCGGAAAACTGATCAGGAGCGCCGTTACTCACGTCATCAACGCTATCTTGGAAGTGAAATCTATTTGTCGCTTAGAGAGCCGGTCAATCGCGATGATGATATGGTTGCGCGCGAACTGTCGGTCTACGCTCTTTGCTCAAATCGCCATTTGGCAGGACAGTTGCCAGTGGGTGAGGCCGGGGCTGACTTTCATTTGGTTGATAATGTCAGTGTCGATTTGCGCTGTATTTTCGGTCCTACGGCTCCGCGCGAGTCCATTATTCACTTGGAGCGGAAGAACCGGAGCCACAAGCAACCTTCTGAACTGTTGTGGCATCTTATAAATTTTCTCACTTATAATCATATCGGGATGCTTAACCGCAGCAAGGATGACAAGGCTTCCGGTTTGCGCGAGATGCTTAGCCTCTTTATGGATCTGTCCGATGTGGTGTCTGAAAAGAGAATTCGCGGAATCTTGTCGATTGAACAACGGCCGATTGTGAGGCGATTAAGGCAGGCAAATGGCTTTAACGCTGCCAAGGGCATCGAAATATCGGTTACCTTTGATGAAAAGGCTTACGAGGGTGCTGGTATTATCGGCATGGGCGCAATTCTTGATCGCTTTTTTGCTGACTATGCCACGATCAATAATTTTACTGAAACCGTGATCGTATCCAAGCAACGAGGCGTTATCAAACGCTGGCCGCCTAGAACGGGAACGGGGGCTCTCCTATGAGTAGCGAACCTATGGTGGGGGAGAAAGAGCATGGCGCATCGGATACAGAAGCTGAGCTGACAGCTGATCGGACTTCGATGTCTTCTTCTCAGAAGCGTCTGCCTGCCAGCAGCTCCAGTCCTTTGCCACCCCGATTGCGAGAGCAATTGGCTAAGAATCCTGAGCAGTTTGATTTTTTTTCGATCATGCGAGCTTTTGAGCGCAGTGCTTCGAGCAAGCCCAGAATTGGCTATAGCAAGCTAGCGGAACAGGACATCGTGACTCTGTCTCAGAATCCCTTCATGTCGTTTCCTGATCGTAATGTGAGTGGCTACGAGGAAAAGGCGAGCGGTATTCCAGATGTTGCGACGCATTTTTTGGGCTTTTTTGGTCCGCAAGGAGCGCTTTCTCTGGAGCAGACAGCCGAAGCATTTCAATGGGCTTTGCGAGGGGACGATGCTTTCGTCAAGTTTGTTAATTTATTCTCCAACCGTTTTTTGCAGCTCTTCTTCAGAGCTTGGGCCAATGCACGTCCTCTAGTTCAACAAGATCGACCAGATGATGATCATTTCCGCAATTATGTCGCCTCTTTTGCTGGACTGGGTACGCCAGCATTGCAAAATCGGGATAGCGTGAACGACCTTACGAAGCTGGCATTCGTTGGTCTCATTGGTTCTCGGATCAAAAGTGCCAAGCGCTTACAATCGTTTCTTCACGGTGTTTTTGGCGTTGAAGTTGAAGTCAAGGAACATGTGGGCAGCAAGCTAATCTTTGAGAAAGATGACGCAGCTTCTTTGGGCATGAGGGGTAGTTCTCTGGGGCAGGATTGCTTTCTCGGGGCGGCAGTCTATTCGATCAATGACAAAATACGTGTGAGCATAAAGACGGAAAGTTTGGAGCAATATCAGTCGTTTTTGCCGGGGGGAGACCTGAGTGTGGCGCTTGCAGATCTTCTGTTCTTTTATTTGGGACACCAGATTGAATGCGAGGTCGAACTGGCCTTGAGGGCTGATAAAGCGCCACCTGTTCAATTGGGGGCTTCGGGACAGCTCGGATGGTCAAGCTGGTTGCCAGAAAAAAGTGACAAGGCACAGGAAGGCCTATATGTGCGGGATGCTCATTATAATCCAATGGAATATCGAGCTCGGGAGCATGTTGCCTGATTGGGCTGATATTCAATTTTACCAAGCATTTCGGGTGGATTTGAAGGTCGCAAGGTAAGGAATTTAAGTTCGGGATTTGACTCGTAGAGGGTCAATTTAAATCGATTTTTGATGGTTTTAGGAAATGGATAATGAGTGAAATCAGTTTGCAAACCGTTGCAGGTAAATTGAATTCCGTTGGTTATACGGCGTTCATGCAGTCGCTTAATCATGCGAAGAAGGCGGGCAATCGCAATGTTGAGCTGGTCCATTGGATCTTTCATATTTTGTCAAATGACCGCAGCGATATGACCATAACCCTTAATCACTACGGGATTGATCGTGGTCGTGTTTTGACCAATGTGGCTGAAATCATCAATAATTTTCGGGTCAATGTGACCGAAATGCCGTCCATCTCAGAGAATATGATCGAATGCCTGGATCGGTCTTGGCATTTTGCCACGCTTCTGTTCGGTGAAGTGCAGATCAGGACCGGTCATGTTCTTGTCGCTATGCTGAAGAATAAAGATCTGACGCAAGCGTTGCGGCAAATTTCAAAAGAGCTGGCTGAACTTGATGCCAACGATCTGGTTTCCAATGCTGCTGCGATTTGGCGCGAGTCTGATGAAGAAAGCCTGCGGCCCATGGACGGTAGTGGCTTGGCGGCTTCTAGTGGAAGTGACGCAGAAGGCAGTGATGGAAAGGAAAAGGCGGCAACAGCGCTCGGGCGATATTCGATCGATATGACTGAGGCTGCCAGTTCTGGCAAAATGGATCCCGTCGTCGGGCGTGATGAGGAAATCCGCCAGATCGTTGATGTTCTTATGCGTCGACGTCAGAATAACCCTATGCTCACCGGAGAGGCCGGGGTTGGAAAAACCGCAGTTGTTGAGGGATTTGCGCAGCGATTGGCTTCTGGAGATGTGCCTCCTGCATTGCAAGGGGTTCGGCTTCATTCGCTTGATATTGGACTGATGCAGGCGGGTGCTTCCATGAAAGGAGAGTTTGAGCAACGATTGCGCGCGGTCATTGATGAGGTGCAGTCTTCTCCAACGCCTATTATTCTTTTCATTGATGAGGCGCACACGCTGATTGGGGCTGGAGGTCAGGCAGGAACGGGCGATGCCGCCAATCTTTTAAAGCCTGCTTTGGCTCGCGGGACACTCAGAACAATCGGCGCGACGACATGGTCTGAATATCGCCAGCATATTGAAAAAGACCCAGCGCTAACGAGACGTTTCCAGCCGGTTAATATTGATGAGCCAAGTGTTGATCGCTGCACATATATGTTGCGGGGCATTCTGGCTCCTATGGAAAAGCATCACAATGTGCGTATTTCGGACGAGGCCGTAAAAGCCGCGGTTACCCTGTCTGCCCGATATATTCCGAGTCGCCAACTGCCGGATAAAGCTGTCAGTTTGCTTGATACAGCTTGTGCCCGCGTCGCCATCAGCCAATCAACATTGCCTGCAGCAATTGCAGATCAGAAGGAAAATATCGCTAAAGCCGAGAAAGAGCTCGGTGCCCAGGAACGTGAAACGGATTTGGGGACGGCGGATTTGGGGCGAATTGAAGAGCTTAAGGTCTACATTGCCGAGGCAGAGGAGAAGCTCTCAGAGCTGGAGGCAGCCTACGCGCGCGAGATGACGTTGGTCGAGCAAATTCTGTCTGTGCGCAAGGCTCTGGATGGCAAGGATGACGGAGACGCGTTTGGTCAAGATAACGCTGACGCCGATGGCTCTGGTGAGAGCAATGAGGAAAGCCAGCTTCTTTCAAAAGACGAATTACGCAAAGAGTTGTCCAGCAAAATAGCCGTTCTGGATGGTTTCGATCCGGATAGCCGTATGGTTTACCCTCATGTTGGAGAGCAAACGATCGCGGCTATTGTTTCTGACTGGACCGGGATTCCTGTCGGGCGAATGGTCAAGGATGAAATTCAGACTATTCTGGATTTGTCTGGAATTTTGAAAAAACGCGTGCTTGGCCAGGATCACGGATTGGCAATGATTGCCAAACGCATTGAAACAAACCGAGCAAAACTCGACAATCCCAACAAGCCGATCGGTGTCTTTATGCTTTGTGGTCCATCGGGCGTGGGCAAAACCGAGTCTGCTTTGGCATTGGCCGAGAGCCTCTATGGAGGCGAACAGAATATCATAACGATCAATATGTCTGAATTTCAGGAGGCTCATTCTGTTTCTCTTCTGAAAGGGGCTCCTCCGGGATATGTTGGTTATGGGGAGGGAGGACGCTTAACGGAAGCTGTTCGACGCAACCCATATAGTGTTGTTCTGCTTGACGAAGTGGAAAAAGCCCATCCTGATGTGCATGAGCTGTTTTTCCAAGTCTTTGACAAGGGCATCATGGAAGACGGGAATGGTCGTAAAATTGACTTCAAGAATACGATTATCATTCTAACCTCAAATGTGGGGACTGAGGTCATTATGGAAATGGCCGATCAAGGCAATCTTCATCCTGATCCTGATGCCTTGAATGAGGCGCTGAAACCGGAGCTGGTTAAGGTCTTTCCGCCGGCCTTGCTGGGGCGTATTGTCACCATCCCATATTTTCCGCTTTCCAGTGACGTTTTGGGCGGCATAGTGAAACTGCAGATGGATCGGATCGTCAAGCGGATTAAGGACAATCATAATGCCCGCATGAGCTATAGCGAAGATTGCGTCAATTTCATTGTCTCTCAATGCAAGGATCCCGATTCGGGAGGTCGTATGATCGATAACATCATTACGAATTCTTTGTTGCCGGAAATGTCTCGCAGAATCCTCAATATCACTCTGGACAAGGGAGAGTTCTCAAACGTGGAACTAGGGATGCTGGATGGCAAGTTCACTTATGTAATTGAGTGATAGCGGGCCGCTTGAGGATTTGATTGGGGCGATTGAGTTCCTGAACAAAAAAGCCGCATTCGTGAGAATGCGGCTTTTGTCGTTTTAAGAACTAATCTTTGAACAAGATAAAAGCAGGATCAGTAGTTGACCAGAACGAGCTTGTTATCACCTTCAAACGTTGGGGTCTGATCACGGCGCCAGCTGCGGCGGGCGGTGCGATGAACCTGTTTGGAAAGATAATCTTCCAGCTCGCCTGTAGAGATTGCACTGTCAGAATCTTCATCAGCATCGCCGTTAAGGCCATCCAGAAGATGCTTGGTGAAAATGCCGTGTCCGTCTTTTTCATCCCAACTTGCGATCTGATCTGCTTCTGCTGCGGCAAACACGTTTAATTCTCCGCGCTCGGTCGGGGCATAGGCCGGGATAACAATTGGGGACGCAGCCTGAATGATCATGTCACCATTGCCAGCGGCGCCAGAAAAACATGCATCGATGAACATTGTCACGGATTTCGATGGCAATGCCTGAAGGTTTTTGTAAAGCTTCTTAAGTGAGTAGGACGATTGGGTGGAAGATGTCGAAGTTACATCTGTTGGCGCAATATAGGCCTGGGCCTGATTGTTGTCTCCTCCCATTGAAGGAATTCCGTGCCCTGAATAGTAAACGAAAATATCGGAAGAGCCGTCCGGATCAATGTAGGACCACAGCCGACTGCCGTTCGGGGTGTCATTGCCAAAAGTGTCAACCAGTTCGGACAAGGTGGCGTCTTCAAGATAGATGATGTTTTCTTCCGGGATGCCGAGACTATTGGTGAAAGCATATTTCATCGCCAGTGCGTCGCGCTCAGCAAATTCGACATCGGGAATGTCCTGACCACTGTAGTGTTTGTTGCCGATGATCACTGCGACCGCGTTTTTCTTATGTCCTCTGCCCTTATTGAACTGGTCGGGCTCAATAGCTGGCCATTTGGTAGCGAGATTTTGTTGGTCTTGTTGAAGCGTCATTGAATTTGGTGCAAGCGCCACATTCTGGATTGAATTCCCTTGCAGCGCTGGGGCCTGTTTCTGGACCATAATCTGCTGCTGCTGCTGCTGCTGCTGCTGACTGATCAACAATCTCGTTTGATCCGGTGTCAGTGTGCCGGAAGGAATCTGACCGATCTGAGTCTGGAACTGAGAAATCGCAATTAGCGTCTGCTGATCAACTTTGCCATCAACCAGCCCTACGGAATAGCCGTTCTGGAAGAGTGCGTTTTCCACCTGAAATGGTGTGCTCAGAAGCATCTGCTTTTCAACTTCGGTCAATTGGCCCGTTGGGGTGAACCCGTTAACAGCCTGAAACTGACTGATTCCTGCACGGGATTTCTTGCCCAGCGCGCCATCTGCTCGCCCAACATTGAAACCATAAAGATTCAGGGCTTCCTGAATGCGCTTGTTTTCTTCTCTCTGCGCTGAAGTGACTGGGTTATAGTGTCTCTTGGATGTCCTATGGACCCTGCGATTTGTGCCTGCAGTTGTTGCAGTGATTGCGCCAAGAACGCCGCCAATAATTGCACCTGCGGCGAACGCTCCGCCATCACCGGCACTTGCTTTTGGTGTTTGCATTGTCAGGACTAGAGACGATACGAAAAATATAGTAAGCGCATTTACGGAAATTTTTTTCAACATAAGGAGCACTCCAAAAGGTAATAAAGTCTTAAAATGCTAGTAAACCTAAGCAGCTTTCTCAAGGGAAAATGAGGTTATTAGTGGTTGTGAGCGTTAAATTCCACAACATTTAATTAGCTATTGTTAATTACTGGTGATTGTTATTGGTTGGTTGATTTGGGCCTCTGCGAGGCAGAACTCTAAAATTCTACATGCGGGCTTATTTATTCTGCGGAGCGGCTAGATTGGGCGGCTATTTGTTGAAGTCAGCCCATCATCGACCTGCACTTGGCCGAAAAAATGCATGTTGAGCGCAACTCTTCACTGTGATCAGGTGCACCATTTACCGGATGACCTGAAACGGCACAAATCGCACGTGAGGTGGCGCAATGCTGTTTTTGATTTGTTGCGTCAGACCGTCGAAGAAGAGTGAATCCATGTGCCCTCTTACTGCAAAATCTTCGTCGGCATGGGCCACCCTCTGGGCCAGATCACTCAAATCCAGAGGGGTGTCCGAAGTCACGAGAATGAGAGCTTCATGATTGCTCTGAGCCCCATCAAGAGGCACACTTGTCAAGGCAGAAAGTCCGTATTTTCTCGAGGGGAGATAAGTGGTTCCATCACTGTTCAGGCGGATTCTCTCGTTGTCTTGAAAAGGAAAAATGCGGATGACTGTCCCGTCTGCTTGCCAGCCAAACAAGCCAAAATAGGAGGGCCTGCCAGACCGCACTTCAAGTTGCAAAGGATCGCCACTTTTAAGTACTGCAGTAAGCAGTCGGGTTGAAATGCTGCTTTGCTCCAGAGGAATAATTTTCAACTCGCTTTCGACCTCGATTATATCGTCTTTTTGCTGGACTTTCCATATTTCACCGTAGGGCAGCCCCGCATTCAGATAATGGATTAGCTTGGGAATTTCGGTGCTGTTCTGGACAAGGCCAATCTGAGGAGGGGGCAGGTGCAATGCTGCGCTGATCGCTCGAGCTCTTGCGAGCAGTTTGGCCGCAGTCAATGCTTCCTGAGAGATGAGGTTGGGGTTGATGACGGCCTTGCCTTTGGCAAAGTAGCTTTTCTCAGCGGATGAACTTGCCTGTTCTGTCGGTATGCTGAGATCCTCAAGATGATCGAGATATTTCGCTTCGATTTTGTCTTTTCCGATACCAACCAGGCGGCTGGTTTGAATGAACCCATCGCGAGAAAGGTTTACTGTCGCGACGATCTGGTTGGGACGTTCGTCCAGTTTGACTGCGATGTTCCACGGCCCATTCCTGGTTTCTTCACCAAGCGTGCTCAAGAGTGTCCAGAAACCGGATTTGCCGTCTTGTTTCTGCCATTGATTTTCTATTTCAGTGCGGGCAAGGCTTTTTAGATAATTTGATAGTTGCAGATCATCTGAGGCGCTATTTTCTCCGTTTGAGTCGTCAGCGAAGGGACTGTCGAACTTTTGCTCCGCGCTTTCAGAGAGGTACGGCAAGAGATCTCTGGCCACGAGTTCCATGGCTTTAGTCGGGGCAAGCCCCTTAAAATGCTCGGGAGAATCTAAGAGAAGATACTCTTCCGATGCGGATATCAGGGTCGTCAGATTTTGCTGACCGCCGTTTGGGCTGAAGCTCAGGCCTGATGCAAAAGACACATTCAGGTTGAATTTCACTCCGCCGGAGAAGAGCTCCATCTTGACGAGGATGATCGTGTCAACATCTTGTTCTTGTACGAAATCTGTAAACGCATTTATCCGTTGAGGCGCAGGCAGATCGAATATCGGAAGTGAAGCACTGGAGATTATCTCAAACTCACCGGCAGCCCTTTCATCGATTTTTTCTTCAAACAGGGTCAGGATGTGCCGCAAGTCTGCAGAGTCAATATAGTCAATTGCTTCAGGTGAAAGTTCAATGGCAGCGCGAGACGTGCCCGATCGTTGCATGTGGTCAACGACTTCGCTGATTGCAACATCAATGTTGCCTTTCATATAGCCAGCTTGAACAGGATGTGGGCCCAAAAGAAGGAATATCGCTACAGTGAGACAGGATAAAAATTTGAGCAAATGAGACATGGCGGAATTCAAATTGATCCAAATAAAAGAAGACAAATATAAACGTCGTAATGACCAACAAGCTAAGATCAAGCTTCAAAGCACAAAAGTGTATGAATAATCTGGCTATTTCGCTACCTTCCAGTTGTAGCGCAAATTGTTTAAGAATCAATCGATATCCCGTGTAATCTGCAAGATTGCTCCACCAATACGCGAACATGGTTTATCTGGCGGGCTTGATGCGAGAGCCTGGGGGCTCTCTGCTTCAAGGCCAAATTTCCATGAAGCTTAACGGAGCGGCGCTCTTTTGCTGGCCGACGCCACCTTCCTTGGCGGGGCTTCCCGCGATGCCGTCAATGCTTCGTCCGGAAAGTGTTTTCATGCCGCCATCTATGGCTTCCTCGATTACTCGATCTACAGCCATGCTGATTGCTACATTTGCGACGACCATAACTGTAAATCCTACCCAGCCAGCCGGGGTGGCCATGGCTCCTAGCGCAAGAACAGTTGCGGCACGACCAGCGACAACGCTCACCAAGGAAGTTGCCGCTCTTTTGGTTGCAATTTTGGCGGCGGTAACCCCTACCTTTTGAAGGCCATAGGAAGCAAGATCGCTTACAGCGGTTTGTGCTATTATGGCTAGGCGCTGTTTGTTGGAATCTGCCTGATAGATTTCGTTGGCGACAGAGAGATATCTCGCTGCTGACAGGAGAGCTCCACCAGATTTGGCGAGTGTATGCATGCGCTTGATTTGCTGGATTTGCTTTGCGTGGTTGACATAAGGGCCAGCACCATGGGACCGGTTGATCCTGAGTACCTCACTCACCGATTTGCCGCCATAAAGTGAATTTTGTAGAACACCTAAACGTTGTTCATGCGCCAGTATTCTAACCCTTCTGCGATAGTTATATTGATCTCGGGAAATCAAACTGTGGCGGCTCATGCTGTTTGAGAGGATGATCTGATTGATTTCCTTTTCAGCATCCTTGGTGATATTGGCAATCGCGCTCACATAGCTGCCAACGAGCCCCGATGTGATTTTTTCGCCTGTGTTTTCCCAGTTGATGCCTGCCATGAACTCTTGCTCATCCTTGCTGAGCTGTTCCAGACTTCTGGACATGTTGCAGGCATTATGAACCAAGGTTTGGTCCGGTTCGATTGGCAATCGCTGTCCGGTCATGTTCGCTGTAATCAGATCAGGCAGCATGATGATCTGACCGGGGCGAATGAAGTCTATGTTGGTAATCTGCGGATTATTGCCCTTGATGATTTTTACGATATCTTCCTTGTTCTGGATGAATTCCGTATGCCCATACCGGTTTCGCATAATCCGGTAAAGCTCATCACCGGGCTGTACGACATAATGTGTGATAAAAGACATTCTATAACTCCGGTTCTGCATGCAACACTGGCAATTAAGACGGCCTTTATGCTGTTGTCGTGGCCGTCAATTAATATTGGTTCTGCAGGAATGCATCGATTGCTCTTTGATACTGGCGATATTGTCGGGCCTGACGTGGTGACGATGGAACGTCAGACTTGATCTTGAAGGATTTCTTCCCTTTATGTTTCATTTTTCGATCTGCCCAATCGATTAGGTAAGGGACATCCTTCCCGATTAAAAAAGGATTCGCGTTGATTGCGTCTTGGCCCAGAAGATCCTCAAGAGAAGCTTTCGGGTCGGCGGACAATACTATATTGGCGCCTTCTGATCCTAGGAAATGGGCAAGATAAAGGTGCCCTGCCGTGATTTTCTGCCCTTTGGCACGGAGATAGGATTCGTTCTCTCGCGCGAGGTTTTTGATCATTTCTCGGGAGATCGTCGGGTCAGTGCGCAGATCCAGCAATTGCTCTTGTGTCATTGAGCTAACAAGCTCTGGTCTGTACACGCGCATCATGCGTAACCAGGTAGGCTTTATGAACTGTCCGAGGCCAAGTGCGGTTGATAGCTGGTTCTTAGCGGTTGCCTTACCGCCGCTTTCGACCTGAATTATGCGTTCTGCCAAAAGGTCAACGGCCGAGTCTCCAGATCCATATCCGCCGGATGCTTCACTGAAGGGGTCAACTGGCTGGCCATGGTCGCGCAGCTCGAAATGCAAGTGAGGTCCGGTTGAAAGGCCTGAGGTGCCAACATAGCCGATCAATGCTCCTGCTGTGATGGATTTGCCGGGTTTTATGCCTTTTGCAAAGCGCTCCAGGTGAGCATAGCGGGTTTCTCTTGCTCCAGAATGTGTCAACTTGATTATATTGCCATAGCCTTGCCCATCCCCGGCATAGGCGACTTTGCCGGCAAAGGCGGCATAGACCGGGGCACCCATTGGAGCCTTCCAGTCGACACCAGCGTGAAATTTGACCTTGTGCAGAATGGGGTGATTTCGCGGGCCAAAGGGAGAGGAAAGAACTCCATCCACGGGAGTTACCATCTCTCCGTTTGAGGCCTTGCCTGCGGTGCCTGCTCGCGAAGCCGTACCCTGACTGCAGCTGTAGGATTTCGAAGTGCCATATTTAAAAGGGTAGCATTTGATGGACTGCTGTGTTCGCTCAATCCCGATATAGAGAATTCGGCCTGACAAGGCGTTCTTGTCTGTAGATGCGCTGCTGTAGACCAGCGTCATACGATCATCGGCATTTGCAAATGTGCTGAGGTCGTGACTGCGCGATAGCATGACAATTGCCTCACCGACAATGCCAGATGGCACGCCATTGCGGATCGCCGCGCTGTAAAAGGCGTCAAGAAGGCGAAAGGATTTGGCTGGTTTGGCTTCATCATCCGGGCTTGAATGTTTGAACAGATCATCCTTGATCCAGGGATCCGCAGCCTTGGCGAAAGAACCATTGTCTGATCGCGCCAGTGTTGCGATGAAATTCTCGCCCTCATAAACAGATAGCTGCATAAGCGAGAGGATGCCTGGGCGGCGGGGTTGATCAACGCCTCTGACGGCAATGACGTAGCGCTTGTCAATCTTGCTCACATCCATGTCTTGCACCAGCAACCCGGCGACAAGATCTGCGTCGAAGTGACTGATATGATAGGATGTCAGCAGGTCAGATAAACTGGTTTCATGCAGAACCGAAATCACAAATTCCCTGAATTGCATTGCTCTGTCGGCTTCATCTTGGATGAGTGCGATGCTGGTGGTGTTGTCAATTGCCGTGCGAGCGAATAGTGCCTTGCCTTCAACATCGGATAGCCCTCCTTCCCACCCGTCGTCAAATTTGGCCTTTTCATCTTCGGCTGGATCCGCAGATTCGGTTTGTGCTGGCTCTGATTCCGTGTCCTTGCCACCATATGGCTCGGTTTCGGCGTTTTCTTTGTCGATTTCAAGCTGGGATTCTGTCGTGCCCCGATCCGCTTCTTCAGCGGTTTCGTGCGCGCGGAAATAGGCGAAGTCTTCCTGATTTGAGGGGAGTGTTGCGATCAATTGCTGGCTCGCCTGAAGCATGGTGTCGCTGACAAAGGTTATGGTCGGAGCGGCAACCCGGACAGCCAGTTCGGGGGGGACCGGTGTGGTGCGCTTGTTTGTGCTTTCAGAATTTTCGTCGTTTGTGGCTAGGATTAGAGGATCTCCAGGCAGATCCACAATCGCGGTCTGATAGGATACGGTCTGCTCGCTTTCCGGGGCGAGAGTATCGGGGCTTTCCTCTTCTGTTCCGTGCGGCCATACCCAAGAAAGTGCCCAATCAGGCAAGGGGGGCTGAGTTAGATATCCGCTCTTGAACATATAGAATGTGCCAAGACCCAACATGATGACAAAGATGAGGCCAAACCAACGCACAAAAGCGGACGTGCGTTTTTGCTGCTTTCTGCGCTTTGCGCGTTTCTTCGTTTCCCGAAAGCTTTTGTCTATTTTATGCATGGCTTTATGCGGGTTCGTTGGGTGAGACCAACACTGAAATCAAATTATTCTCAATTCTAATGGTTTGCTCTTAATTCAAGTGCTCTTTTGGCCCGAGTGAAATTGAGCCAGAATGAGCATTGCAGCGAAGAATCCAAGAAGTTTTCACCCAAACTGGATCCCGCTTGGCAATAAATTCCTAAACATATAAGTCTCAATCATAGGTAATCAGAAGAAGTTCGCTCGCGCAATAGTGATTTTGCGTGCAGGGAAGAATTCTCGCTTGATCGATGGTTCGGATTTTGGCTGCATTGTTATGGTTTTACATCGGGTTGAAGGAATAAAGTCCATCGTTCCATTGCCTTGGTATCAACTTCGTGAAACTTGACGGCTATATGCCCACGCTCCCAACAATCGGTTGCTCCGCGTATGGTAAAGCGCTTGCGATCAATGCACATGCTGCTTGTTCCGGTAAGAACCGGATGTTCTTTTACATCTGTCGCATAGACATAAATGTAACGGTTTGTGAGAGTGTTTCGAATGACGGTTGCGCATTTATTGGCGCCGACAGTCCACCAGCCGTCGGTCTGGAATTCTTCTGAAACTTCCTGACCTATGGCAATGTTGAATACATCGAGAGACTGGTTGCAAACAGCGAACTGGGCTTGTGCGGGAGATTGACACAAGAGGAAAGTTACAATGAGGAAAAACCATATACCCGTTGCCCATTTTGGCATGGCAGGAAGCTTTCTCAATCTGAATGTGTGAATGAATAATAATATGGAAGCGAATATTGCCCAATCCAATTGGCTGGTCAAGGCCGGGAAAGGTGCTTGTTTCAGGCGGTCATGATTATTTGAGCGAGTGTGCCCATAAAATACGGCATAAGATTGTATTCACGTTTGACCTTCTGAGGCTCAGTTAATAGCATACAAGAATAATCCATTCTCATATTCATTGCGCATCAAAAGTTCGGTCATCAAAGCCATGTATAAAAAGTTGCTTTCTTTATTTGTGCGGCGATCCTTGTTATCAGCGATGTTCGTCAATCTGTGTCTTATGCCTGTTTATGCTCATGCTCAATCCAATGGGGCCAAGTCGAATGAAGTCCCGAGTAGTCAGGCTTATACCTCTTCCAATGCTCAATCGCTGAATATTGAGTTGAACTATGTCGAGGATTTTCCCGGAGGATGTCGGTTGACATTTCTGGTTAACAATCAATCCGGAACCTCTCTAGACAAGCTTGCCTATGAATTTGTTATTCTGGATGAGCAAGGACAGGCGGTTGATTTCGTTGAGCTTGAATTCGACGCAATCTTGAAAGGCAAGCTCAGAGCCTATCGGTTTGACATGGAAGGACGCAGTTGCGATCAGATTTCTCAACTGCTGATCAACGACTTGCTCACCTGCGAAACCCCCGATGGGGCTTCTGACGTTTGTTTGCAAAAGCTTAATCCGAGCAGCCGTATTGCAGGCATCAAGCTGCAATAGCTTCCAAGCAATGCCAAAAAGTGAAAGTCGATGGACTGGCGTTCATCCGTGCTTGTTTGGCGAAGAATGGATTGAAAAGCAAAGGTTGAAATTCGCATGCTCTCTATCTTATTCCAGCAGGTTGGAACGGCGGGGCTAATCATTCTCGGGATTCTGCTTGTCATGTCCTTGTTTGCAACCACGATCAGTTTCTTCAAGATTTTTCAGTTTTACTCCTTGAATGTTGGATGTTCCAAAGAAGCTCAGACCGCTTTGAAAGAATGGTTGCAGGGCAAGTCTGGGCCAAGCTGTGTGGCCGTCACCAGTAGCGAGGCTCCTCTTTCCAAAGTCGTTGCAGCACTTATCGATAGCCAAACACGATTTCCCGGGGACAGCCAATATGCCGTCAATCAGGCAAGCGTCGTGGCAAGTCGTGAACTGGACGTGCTGGAAAAATACCTCAAGTTTCTCGATACCGTGGTTCAGGCTGCTCCGATGTTAGGACTGTTGGGGACCGTCATCGGGATGATCGAAGCCTTTCAGCTTCTTGGGCAAAGTGGGGGGACTGCTGCTCCGTCAGAACTGGCTGGAGGGATTTGGGTTGCATTGTTAACGACGGCAGCCGGTCTTATTATCGCTGTGCCTTTTTATTTTGTGTCTTCCTGGCTTGATGCGCGCGTGGCTCATGAAAGAGACGAAATGGAGCGGCTTATGCGTCAAGCACAATTGCCAAACAACAAAAAGTAATGGGGCTGTTTCGGCGGCGATAAACTAGTTCAAGTCCGCAATGTCTGGTCTTTACAGATCGAGAAAAGCCTCGCCTCTTCTGCATCGTCATTATATCTACAACTAGTAAGTGTTTTTTGGTGTGGTGCATTGTTGTTTCTTTTTCTGGGGGGAGAAAGTCATGCCAAAGAAAATTTCTTATGATGAATTCAATGCGATGCTTGAAAATCCCGATGTTCCGGATGCTACAATTCTCGAACCTACGACATCGACAGCACAAAAACAGGGCTAGGTCATGGCGGCTCTGTCGGACTGGACGGCTTCTCTTGTTCCTGATTGCCCCCTGAATGAGGCGCTGCATATCAGAACCAATTGTGAGGGCTACGTCGGCGATTATTTCTTTCAGGTGGGGAACCGCCCAACCAAGGCTTCTGCTAGAAAATAGGGCGCTATCTGTCTGTGATTGCGCCCCATTACTCGAAGCTAGATTATTGAAGTGTTCCCAACTTGAAGGGCTTTCTTACGAGAATGAAATTGCACCTTTGTTTGCGGGTCCAATTGATTTTCTAAAGCTGGAGAATAGGTCCCGTCCCATGCCGTCATAATTGGCTGAAAGGTCTGGCAAAGTTACGGACCGTTCCAAGACCTCTGGATTCAGTATTTCCAACTTGCCTTCATTGGCGTCTATACGCACGATATCTCCGTCTTGAAGCTGGGCAATAGCTCCGCCGTCACAAGCTTCAGGACAAATATGGATAGCTGCAGGCACCTTGCCTGAAGCCCCGGACATACGCCCGTCTGTCAGTAAAGCCACTTTGAAGCCCTTGTCCTGTAGCACTGAAAGCATGGGGGTCAGATTGTGAAGCTCGGGCATTCCGTTTGCCTTGGGGCCCTGATAGCGAACCACCACGATAACGTCTTTATTCAATTGGCCGCTCTGGAATGCCTTCTTTACATCACCTTGACTGTGGAACACCATAACCGGAGCTTCGATGCAGCGCCTTTCAATCGCAACCGCAGACACTTTCATTACGCCCTCGCCGATATTTCCCTTCAGCGTCTTGATGCCACCGGATTGTTGAAACGGCTTGTCAATGGTGCTGATAATTTTGGGATCTAGCGGTAAGTTGTTGTCCTTGACCCAATGAACACGCCCTTGATCGTTGAGCTTCGGTTCTGTTGCATAATGTTCAATGCCTTCGCCCATGACTGTCTGGACGTCTTCATGCAGAAGACCGCCTTTGATCAATTGGCCAACAACGCACGGCAGCCCGCCTGCTGCGTGGAAATGGTTCACATCTGCAAGACCATTGGGGTAGACCCGCGCAAGCAAGGGGGTGATTGCGGAAATGTCGGAAAAATCCTGCCATGTAAGTTGAATACCGGCAACGCTCGCCATGGCAACAAGATGAAGCAGGTGGTTCGTTGAGCCGCCAGTGGCATTGAGCCCCACGATTCCATTGACAAGGGCTTTCTCATCAAAGATACGTGCAAAGGGCATAAATTCTTCGCCCTTGTTGGTTATCGCCAGTGCGCGTTCAACAGCTGCCTTTGTAACGGCTGTGCGCATGTCGGTGTTCGGATTGATGAAACTCGAGCCGGACATTTGCAATCCCATGAATTCCATAAGCATCTGGTTGGAATTTGCCGTTCCGTAAAAGGTACAGGTTCCTGGTGCATGGTAAGACGCCATTTCCGACTTAAGCAATTCCTCACGTCCAACGATCCCTTTGGCAAAGTCTTGGCGTACGCGCGCCTTTTCAGAATTTGCCAAACCGGAAGTCATCGGACCGGCGGGAAGAAACACTGCGGGTAGATGTCCAAATGCGGCAGCTGCCATGATCAAACCCGGCACAATCTTGTCGCAAACACCCAGAAAGACCACGCTGTCGAACGTGTTATGGGCAAGCCCGACGGCGGCAGCCATGGCAACAACTTCGCGGGAATAGAGCGAAATATCCATCCCGATCTGCCCCTGTGTCACACCATCACACATGGCAGGAACCGCTCCTGCAACTTGGGCTGTGGCTCCTAAAGAGCGGGCCGTCTCCCGAATGAGTTCGGGGTAAGTCTCATATGGCTGATGGGCCGAAAGCATGTCGTTATAGGCCGTAATAATTCCCAGATTGGGGGTGTCGGCTGCTGCCAAGGCCTTTTTGTCCAAAGGGTTTGCTGCGGCAAAAGCGTGCGAAAGGTTGCCGCAAGTCAGATGCGCGCGTCCGGGGCCCTTTTCAATGGCTCGTTCGATTTTTGCCAAATATTTGGTCCGGCCATTCCGGCTTCGCTCACGGATTCTATCTGTTACCCGCAAAATAGTGTCTTGACATGTCATTGCATCAATCTCATAATTACCATAGATGTTATCGGTAACATATACTAATGTTATGGCGTGTGCAAGTGATGTTGATGCAAAATGCTCGCCGTAACTTTAGAGAAACTGGTCATATGATTTAGGTGCTTAATGTCAGGGAGGAGTGGAATTTTGCTAGCATATGTGAAAGAGCGCGGAATCTTCGTCTCGGACAGTGATGCCCGTATTGCGCCGCATGTGTCGGCAGAATTTGCGCCTTTTTCCGTTATAAAAAAACGCGGTTACAAAGCGCTAGTGCAGCGCTTTGTAACCGCGTTGTCTGGAATGCGATTCCTCAAAATCGCAATCATGATTGTTCGTAAGGAACTAGACCATACCGCTAAGAGCCAGGGGCTTGAGATCTTCGTCAAAGTGCTTGGTGATCTTGCACACCGAAAGCTCGGGGTCGCCCTGCTTGATGGCATCAGCAATTTCCAAATGTACCTTCACGCTGGCAAGGCGTTCTTCATCGCTTGTTCTGCAGCGCCACGTAATGGGCCAAGTCATTGTAAGAACTTCGGAAAGAGATCCCATAACGATGCTGTACACGGGATTTTGCGACGCCTGGGCGAGTTCTTGATGAAATGCCATGTCATGCTTCATGACAGTTTCCGGTTTGTTGATGTTGTCACACATGATTTTGGCGTGATCCGAAATGGCTTGTGCCTGCGCATTGGTGCGCAGCAACGCTGCCAGATGGGCGATACGCGTTTCGACCGTTCTGCGCACGTCGTGAATTTGAGGAACATTGATCTGCTTGGTCGCCACCCCGTTCATGATGAAATTGGCGAGGGCATGATTGTCCAGGATTGCGACACATGCCTTTTTCCCAGCCGCCATGTCGATGATGCGTCGAGCCTCAAGAGAGCGCAACGCTTCGCGCACCACGGTTCTGGAGGCCCCGGCCATATCGCCTATTTCACTTTCACTTGGAAGAGAATCTCCCGGTTTCAGTTGATGCTTGCGAATAAACTCAAGAATTGTCGAGCTTACACTTTCGGAAAGTGGGGTCTTTGGGTTGAGCAAGTTCATCTCCCTGTCTTAATAAAATGGAGCAAATTCAATTACATAGTCTGTAATTTTCAGTCGTGTCCTACATGTTTGGCGAATTGATAGTATCTCCCCATCAATAGTCGTGTCAACTAAAACGACAAGTTAATATTTGATGTTTGTGGAATGTAATCAATATTCGCTTGATTAATGTAGAAAATATTGAAAGTAAATCAGTATTTCTAATGTAAAACTGAATTTATTTTCGAAATCACCGTTTCTTGCTCAATTTTATACTTAGAATTGGACTTGAGACTTTGAACGCACGCAAGTGCAAAATGCGCGCTTAGAGGAGACTTCAAACAGCGCTCATATCCTCGGAGGACTAAATGAAAAAACTAATTTCTGCCATAGCTTTTGGCGTAATGGCTGCTTCTGCTGCACCTTCTCAGGCAGCTGATAGCTATCATTTCAAATTCACCAGCGCCAACTATGCTGGTGAACAGGTGTATGAAGTTCAAAAGAAATGGACTGACAATATCAAGGCCGCTTCCAATGGCCGGATCACCATTGACTTGTTGCCACTTGATGCCGTTGTTAAACCTGCTGATGCCCTGATGGCCGTTCGAAACAATATCATTCAGGGTGGCATGCTCTCATCGGCCCATTTCTCGGGCGTGGATAAAGGCTTTGGCTTGATTGGCGACACATTGGGTGCCTGGACGAGTGATGAAGATATCTTGAAATTCTACTATGCTGGCGGCGGCTTTGAAGTTGTTGACCAGATTTTTCAGGAGCAGGGTGCCAAGTTGATTGGTGTTCAGCTGACCGGTGCAGAATCCATTCCTTCTAAGGTCAAAATCGAGAAAGTGGATGACTGGAAGGGTGTGAAAGTGCGCGCTCCTTCAGGTCCGGTTCAGCAATTGTTTGAAAAAATGGGAGCAACTCCGGTTAACCTTCCAGGATCTGAAATCTATTCGGCTTTGGACAAGGGTATCATTGATGCCGCTGATTTCTCGACCTTCTCAAACAACCAGGCTCAGGGTGTGAATGACATTGCCAAATTCCCGATCTATCCGGGCATTCACTCTTCGCCAACCGTCCACATCTTCATGGGTCTGAAGCAATGGAATGCCATTGACGAAAATGATCAGAAGTTCTTGCTTGCTTACTTCCGTGGTTTGGCGCTGGATACCTTGCTGGTCCCGCATATGGCCGACGAAGTCGCTTACAAGAAGGCCGTTGCCAATGGGGCTACTCCAGTTGCCTGGTCCACCGAAGAACGGACGAAAGTGCGTAAACTTGCTCGCGAAATCTGGGAAGACATCGCTTCCCAATCTGAAATCGGCGCAAGATATCTTGATGCACTCAAATCCTACTATGCAGCAACCGGTCGCGAATAACTGCTGGTTTTCTCTTGATATCTTCCAAAATAACCAAGCGGCAGATCTCTGATCTGCCGCGCATAAGCAGGTTTAAACATGCTCAGCAGGTTTGCGCAATTTTCCGAATTGATCGATAAGCTCATCGTCAGAATTGGATATGTCGTTACTTGGCTATTCTTCGTGATTGTTCTGATTGGCTTCTATGAAGTCGTGATGCGGTATGTTTTCGATGCCCCCACATTCTGGGTCCATGAAACAACCACTTTTATTGTCAGCATCGGTTTGCTTTATGGCGGCGTATATTGCTACGCGGATGATCGCCATATCGCCATGACCTTTCTGGTCGATGCTCTGGAACCCAAGACACGCTGGTATTTCGACATGATCGTCCACCTCTTGGTTTTCATCTTTACCCTGATGATGCTCTACGGGGCATATCTGAATGCAAAAGATGCATTCTTCAGCTACTCAGGCGCACTCAAATTGCAGACATCCGGTAGCGCGTGGGATACGCCATTCCCGGCATATAACAAAGGCTTCTTTTTCGTCTCCTGTATTGTATTGAGCATTCTGAGTGTTCTTCACAATCTTCGTCATCTGGCGAATTTCAGCAAAGTCATGAATGCACAGGAAGGAGACTCATAATGCTTATGTCTTTGGGTATTGGCTGGGTCACATTGTTGATTCTGGTCAGCATGATCGTGCTGCTGCTTTTGGGTATGCCTCTGGGCTTCATGACCGGTTTCGTAGCTCTCGCTGTCTCATACCTCTGGTTTGACACCACGCAGATCATGCAGATGGTTGCGGGTCGTGTCAGCGACTTTACGACAGGTTATTCCTTCGTTGCCGTGCCGATGTTTGTGCTTATGGCCTCTATGTTGGACAAAACCGGCATTGCGCGCGATCTTTACAATGCAATGCGTGTGATCGCCGGGCGCCTGAAAGGCGGCATTGCAGTACAGAGTCTGGTTGTGGCCGTGGTTCTTGCTTCCATGTCGGGCATTATCGGAGGTGAGGTCGTATTGTTGGGCATGATCGCCTTGCCGCAGATGCTGCGTCTCGGATACCAGAAAAATCTGGCAATCGGCACCATCGTTGCCGGTGGTGCGCTTGGCACCATGATGCCTCCCTCCATTGTTTTGATCATCTACGGTCTGACCGCGAATGCTCCGATCGGCAATCTGTTTCTTGCAGCTGTTCCCGCAACGGCGATTTTGGCAGGGCTATATGTCGTATATACCCTCGTTTTGTGCAACGTGCGTCCTGATTTCGGTCCGGCGATGAGCAAGGAAGAAATGTCCAATCTCACACGCTCGGACATGATCAAGATTGCCAAGGACATATTGATGCCCCTGCTGATCGCGGGCTGTATTCTTGGCTCTATTTATGCTGGCATCGCTTCGGTTACGGAATCTGCATGTATGGGGGTTGTTGCCGTTTTGATCGTCGCAGCCTTGCGCAGAGAATTGTCACTTTCCGTGATCTTCGGCGCGTTGCTGCATACAATCCGAACCGTGGGTATGATCATCTGGGTTGGTATTGGTGCGACAATGTTGATCGGTATTTACAACTTGATGGGCGGAGACCAGTTCGTCTCCAACATGATCCTGTCACTGGATATTTCGCCACTGACGGTCATCCTTTTCATGATGTTGATCCTGATTGTGTTGGGCATGTTCCTCGATTGGATCGGCGTTGCTATGCTGACTATGCCAATCTTCGTGCCGATCATTACCCAGCTGGGCTATGACCCGGTATGGTTCGGTGTTCTGTTCTGCGTCAACATGCAGGTATCTTTCTTGTCTCCCCCCTTTGGTCCTGCAGCCTTCTATCTCAAAAGCGTTGCTCCAAAAGGCATCGAGCTTACAGATATCTTCCGGTCAGTTTGGCCATATATCCTGATGCAGCTTACCACAATTGCAATTCTTATTGCGTTCCCAGAAGTCATCACGTTTATGTATAAATAACTGGATGGTAACCGTCAGGGACAAAGCAAAGAGCAGTCCCCCAAAAGCATGGCCTGTACACTGTAACTGTACAGGCCATTTTTGTTTCGATTTTTGTGATGCAGTGATTCACAATGCTGACTATGGCTTTGAAATGAAGCTACCCTTGCTGACGCGTAGAACCTCTTAGTCGAAGCGATGGCTCAACCTCGATGATTTCATGCTTATCCGGGTAACTGTCTGCATCAGCTGAAATATTTAGAACGCGTTTGAGTAAATCAATGGCCGTTCTGGCCAGTGAATTCGGGTCAACGCCTATCGTGGTCAATGATGGACGGCAATAGTGCGCGATATCAAAATCTCCAAAGCCGGCAACACCGATATCCTCGGGCACAGAGAGCCCCATTTCCTGAAGAGCCGTCAAAACACCATATGCAGCAGGATCCGATGCGCAGAAAATGCAGTCGGTGTCGGGGAACTCATCCATGACCTTTTTGCAGCATGCCACGCCAGAGGCGATGTTGAAGGGCCTAGCCCCTTGATAAATGTGCCGGTCAGACGATAAACCCGCCTGCTTGAGTGCTGATTGGAAACCGCGAAAACGCTCTGCGTTTCTTGAACTCAGGGGGCGCGTTTCTCCTATAAAGGCGATTTTGCTATAGCCAAGATCCAAGAGGGAGCGAGTAAGGGTTTGAGCCGCTTCAAAATTAGAAAAACCAACGACATGTTGGATCGGTTCATGGGGGCTTTCCCAAAGCTCAATAACCGGTATGCCCGATTTCTCAAGCAAGCTACGGCTTTTCTCCGTGTGTCCATCACAACTTAGCAGCATCGCCTCAGGGCGGCGCCTGAGAAAGGATTCCACAAGCTCTTCTTCTTTCTCGGCACTATAACCCGTGTGTCCGAGAAGAACCTGCATGCCAGCAACACTCAGTTCTTCGTTGAGGATTTGAACGGTTCGGGCAAAATGGGGGTTGTCCAGAGATGGGATCAGCACAGAGACAAAGCCGCTTTTTCGGGAAGAAAGGCTACCCGCAGCCTGATCCGGCACATAGCCGAGTTCCTGAACCACATCCAGAATACGCTTGCGGGTTTTGGCATTGACAATACTGTTCTCTCGCAAGGCGCGTGAGACAGTCATTCTTGAAACCCCTGCCGCATCGGCCACATCTTGCATTGTGACTTGTCGGATCGCCATTGTTTTTGTTACGCCTCGCCGTTCGTTTCTTCACTTTTGTCTTAGCGTGAGAAACCACATGTGTCGATTGAACTTTTCATGTGGAGGCGTAAAAAGATCAGCGCAAATGGGATTAAATTCTACAATGCTCCCTCTCCCGCAAGGGAGGGGTTGTCAAGAGAGGGAGCATCGGGCTTATGCGAAGGAAAGCTGAACCTTCATGGATTTCTTGCGATCCTTGGCGGCCTCAAATGCAGCTACAGCATCGTCAATCGGATAGGTGCCTGTCAGGATTGGGGTCGGGTCAAGACGACCGCTTCCGATCAATTCAACAGCCCAGGCGAATTCTTCATGAAAGCGGAATGCGCCACGAACCTCAATCTCCTTGGAAACAATCATGTTCTGAGGGATTGTAACATCGCCGCCAAGACCCAGCTGTACCAAGACCCCGGTGGGGCGGATCATCTGATAGCCCGAAACCATCGCGGCCTGACTGCCTGAACACTCTATGACAACATCAAATTGCCCCTTGCCTGCTGAATAGGCAGCTATTTTCTCGGATTCGGTGGCGACATTTACGGTGTCATCAGCGCCAAGCAATTTAGCCTTTGCCAAAGCTTCGTCAATCAGGTCTGTAACAACGACTTCCAGAGCGCCGTGCAGTTTCGCAGCTGCAACGACAAGTGCTCCGATGGGGCCGCAGCCCGTAACCAACACCCGCTTGCCAATCAGTGAACCAGCACGCTTGACTGCATGCAGGGCAACGGAAAATGGCTCTGCAAAAGCTGCTTTATGAACATCTGTGCCTTTAGGAAGAACGTGACATTGAGATCCCAGAGCAACGAGCTGCTGGCTAAATGCTCCCTGAATGTGCGGAAAAGGCATGGCGCTACCATAAAAGCGCATGTTCATGCAGTGATTATACATTGCTTTGCGGCAATATTCACAGTCCCCACATGGTCGGCTGGGGCTGATTGCGACCAAATCCCCGGGCTTCACATTCGTGACATCAGCCCCGACTTCGACAATTGTGCCAGAAACCTCATGGCCAAGAATCATGGGTTCCTTGATGCGCACGTCGCCAAATCCACCATCATTATAATAGTGCAGATCCGATCCGCATATTCCACCGGCCCCAATTTTGATCAATACCTCACGGCTGCTCATTTCAGGCAAGCTGGTGTCTTCGATCCTGACATCCTTAGGGCCGTGGCAAACAACTGCTTTCAATTCTTCCTCCTGCTGCTCCTGCGCTAAAGCAGGGCATTGAAAATAAAATAGAAAATTCGATTCCTTGCCATAATATGTGATAAGGAGCACTAAACCTAACAGATATTTGACGGCTTTATATCACATAGTATCGACTCAGATTGATCTTGACATCCACTAACTAGTAGTAGATGTTATCGATAACAATAATGTTATCCAAGGAAGGTCAATATGCAAGTGTTTTTTGCAGGGGCCGATTACAGGAAAGGGAAGAGCAGTGAATATCGATGAACTTTTTGGCTTGAAAGGGCACCGCGCGTTGGTGACTGGATCCGGGCAGGGCATCGGCTACCAGTTGGCTTGCGGTTTGGCTGAAGTAGGCGCAGAAATTGTGCTGAATGATATTGCAGAAGATCGCCTTGAAACTGCAGCGCAAAAACTGACCGATATGGGAGCGACAGTTCACAAACTGCCTTTCG
Organism: uncultured Cohaesibacter sp.; assembly: GCF_963664735.1. NCBI lineage: Bacteria > Pseudomonadati > Pseudomonadota > Alphaproteobacteria > Hyphomicrobiales > Cohaesibacteraceae > Cohaesibacter > uncultured Cohaesibacter sp. The sequence goes on from NZ_OY761553.1 coordinate 4,131,192, forward strand.
ATGTGACCGACGCAGGTCTAGTTGCCAAGAAAATCGACGCATTCGAAGCCGAAGTCGGGCCAATTGATATTCTGGTCAATAACGCCGGCATGCAATATCGTGCGCCGCTGGAAGAATTCCCTGCCGACAAATTCGATTTCCTGATGAAACTCAATGTCAATTCTGTCTTTTACGTCAGCAAGGCAGTTGCCCAGCACATGATCAAGCGCGGCAAGGGCAAGATTGTCAATATCTGCTCGGTACAGACCGCTTTGGCACGCCCGTCCATCGCCCCTTACACCGGCTCAAAAGGTGCCGTTGCCAACCTGACCAAGGGCATGGCTACAGACTGGGCACGTCACGGCCTGCAAATCAACGGCTTGGCTCCGGGCTATTTCAAAACCGAGCTGACCTCTGCCTTGGTTGCTGACGACGACTTTACCGCTTGGCTTAGCAACCGTACACCTGCTGGCCGCTGGGGAGACGTTAGCGAATTGGTTGGTGCTTGTGTTTTCCTTAGCTCCAATGCTTCATCTTTCGTGAATGGACACGTGCTTTATGTCGATGGCGGTATCACAGTTTCAGTTTAATGCTCTGCCGGTGATCATCGTCATGGGCGTTTGTGGATGCGGCAAATCATCTGTCGGCGAGGCGCTGGCCAAAAGACATGACTTGCCATTTCTGGATGCGGACGACTATCACCCCAAGGCCAATGTCGACAAAATGTCGAAAGGCATTGCCTTACAGGATGATGATCGCTGGCCATGGTTTGAAATCCTCTCCGAGGCGATCAATGAAAAGGCGGTAGGCTCTGGTAGCTGCGTGTGTGGTTGTTCTGCTTTGAAACGTAGCTATCGTCGCTATTTGTCAGAACACATTGACCGTCCGGTGCTCTATGTTCACTTGCATGGTAGCAAGGAGTTGCTGTTTGAACGCATGTCGGCACGCAAGGATCATTACATGCCCCCAAGTCTGCTGGAGAGCCAGTTGGCCACCTTGGAACCGCCAGAGAGCGATGAGAATGCTATTGTCATCTCAATAGATCAAAGTGTTTTGGAAATTGTCGAAGAAACCGAGCATGCTTTGACACTCGACGCACACGAATGATTCGGCGAATAACATCAATATAAAATTCCGGGAAGGAGAGTGTTTCCCTTTCCGGAAATATTATAGCATTAGGATAATTGCTTGCAGCGGGGGCTCAAGACTAGAGGGATAATCTGTTTTTCGCGGTAATGGCTTTGCTCTATGCCGTAAATCTCGCGGTAAGCGACTGAGGCAAATTATTTTGAGGATAGTCAGCTTTTAAAAGCTCCACCTCTGAGTTTCATCATGATGTCCATCCTTGAAATCAGAACTGTGTAACAAGGGTGTATCGCAGGGTTCTACATTTCAACAATCTTTATAGCCAAGCTGAAACCGCTGTTGTGGGCAGTTACCAGCGGCAGCTCAAGATTGCTTTGGCTTCTAACCTTGCTGCGTAGACGCGAGATGAGTGTATCCAGTTGGCCGCGGTTTATTGGGCTGTTCTGTTTGCCCAATAGCTCCTTCAGGTCTTCACGACTGATAACATTGCCTGCAGCCTCTGCGACATGTTTTAGCAGGGCGGTTTCCCTCTTCGTCAATGAAATATAGGTGTCGTTTGGTGCTTTCAAAAGCAGGCTTTTCAAGTTGAGCTGCCAACTAATATCTTGCTCGCGCGCCATTGCAGAGGTCGTGCCGCCTTTTTGTATCAATGAAGAAATTGCTGCGGCTAACTCTTCAGGTTCAATCGGCTTGACCATGTAGATGTCGGCGCCGCAATTGTAGCCTTTCACTCTGTCTTGCAGAGCGTCCCGCGCTGTCATGATGATGATTGAACACAATTTTTTTTGGGAAAGATATTCAGTTATTGAGAAACCGTCGTGATGGGGAAGGTTGACGTCAACAACGGCCACGTCGTATTTATTGTCAGCCAATTGTTTATATAGTTCAATAGCGTCTCCGACTTCGCTCACTGAATGTCCATTGAGTGAAAGAAAGTCTGCAAGACTGCTACGCACGGCAAGATTGTCCTCAACGACCACGATATTTGCCATGGAAATGTCTTCTCCGGTTTTTCAAGCACCAAAAGCAAAAGGATTCTAGATGAGCAAGGCGAATAAACGACGCAGCCTGCTTTGGCTAGATAAATTTATAAGATATTGCCTTTTGGTGTTTCTCTTTGTGTTGGCGCTTGATCGAGCCACTCCATTCTGCATGGCGCAGACCGGCAGTGTGAATGATGCTCTGTCAGTTTCGGCTCCATTGGACGTGCCTTCGAATCTTTTATCCTTAAGTTTAACGGGACATTTTTCTTATCTCAAGGATCCGAACCAGCGCTTTTCCATCGAAGATGTGGCGTTTGGTGAGCCTTCCAATCGCTTTATTCCCATTAAAAAAAATCTGGCCATGCGGTTTACGCCTGATGCCATATGGCTGAAACTGTCCTTTAAGAGAGACGTGGCGTGGCCGAAAAATCCCTTTCTAAACTTGCTGCCGGTCTATCTGCGAGATGTCAGGATCTTTGTTCCCAAAGTTCGCAATCCTGTGAGCGCTGAAGATTTTGAGATGTTTCAAAGGGGAAGCGGATATCCTGACGCTTTTCCAAGTCGCGTTCAGGTTTCCCATGTGGTGCCATTGAATTTTCCTGCCGATAGTGCGCTGGTAACTGTTTATATTAGGGCGGTTACGCATGGAACAATGGGGCTTCGAGGATGGTTGTCCTCAGAATCCGGCATAATGGATCTCGTTCAGACTCGGCTTGTGAGTGCCGTTGTGTTGGTCACGTTATCATTCGGGTCTGCACTGCTTAGCCTGATCTATTGGATCTATTCTCGCCGCCTTTATTTTTTGCACATGTCCTTTATGTTTTTGGCTGACTGCCTTTATGTTTGCACAACCAGCGGCATCGTTTTGTTTGGGGCGCTTGGTTTCAGCGGCGAATTCAATCGCATCATAATCTCGGAGTCTCTGCTTCTTCTGATTTTTGCAAACATGCTATTTGTTCGGGAGAATTTGAGGAGTCACCGCAGAGGGGCATTTCTGGGGTGGTTCATAAAAGGCTGTATGTGGTTTTGTGGTCTTGCGATTGTTGCGGATCTGTTCGGAATTTACCGTTTCTTTGTGGTGCCTTTGCTGCTTGTGAGCCTGTTTCTTTTGGCTGTCTTTGTGGTTTCTGGCATTCTTCACGGTCAGGCCCGCAAAAAGCCCGGTGTCTTTGCTGCTTTTCTTGCCGGTTTAGTCAAGTTTTCTTCAGCTGGCATCTCTATCGCTTGGAGCCTTGGAGGTGCCGAGACGGATGGTTTGTTTGAATATTCCTATTGGATTGCCGTTGCCTTGTTTACTCCACTCATGGCGTTTTCGATTATGCAGAAGGCTCGTTCGATTGATCGTATTCGGCAGGAGACAACATCTCTGCGCATTGCCAGAAGAGCGGAGCGAGCCGCTCGCGATCTTGTGAAAATTCGAACCTCAGAGCTTGAGGCTGCTAAGGAGATGGCGGAACTCGCATTGGTGGCCGAGCAGGAGGGGCAAGCCGAGCAGTTACGCTTTATAGATGTCGTAAGACATCAGTACCAGACGCCGCTGTCTGTCATTCGAACGAGTTTGGCGTCTCTGCGACACGCGTTGCCAAAAATGAATGATGCCAATCGGCTAAGAATGAACCGGATAGATTCTGCGGTTACGGATTTGGTCCAGCTCTTGGATTCGTCCCTTCAGAAAAGCCGTATGCGTGGCACCGAGCTTATTCCCGATGCGCAGCCTGTTGCTCTTGAGGCATTCTTAGAAGAGATAATTGAGCATAATGAGACGCTTCATGCCGGGCGAAAATTTGTCTTGGAATGGGAAGGTTCAATTCTGCAAAGGAACGCTGTGTTGGACAGTGCAATGGTGGGGATGGCGCTTCAGAATCTAATCGACAACTCCGTTAAATTTTCTTCAGCAGATACGATTGTCAAACTGAAATGTAGCATAAACGATGCGATGTTTATCGTCTCGGTCGAGGACGATGGTATTGGCATTCCTTGCGAAGAAATCAGATCGGTTGGAAAGAGATTTTTTAGGGCCTCCAATGCAGGTGGCGTCGCCGGAACAGGATTGGGCCTTCATATTGTAAAATCCGTCGCGATTGCTCACGATGGGGACTTTGAAATAGCAAATAAACCCGCCGGGGGTGTTGTAGCATCTCTTTCTCTCAGGCTTACCAGTCAGGTTCAATAGGATCCTGAGGCAAGTCGGTTCCGTGTTTTGCCAAAAATCGCGTCAAGATTCCAGGTTGATGAAATTGATTGTAAATACTAAAAATTGAATTTGCGACTAGTGTTTTTCTTATGATTGCACTTTATAATTGTGCTTGTTCATTGTAAGATATCTAACAAAAATAGTAAGAATTCATTTTTTGCTGTAAGATGTTTTTCGAATTATTATTAGTCGACATAATTTTATAGCTTTATTCTTTAGATCTCATATTTGTTCCAGATAAATATTTGTTTGCTAATAGTAAAAAATATTCTGTTCAGTTTTTGTTAACTAATTTTAATTAGTTCTAAATTGAACTTGTGTGTCCGAAATTTGGAATGCTTCCCTAATATTAGATCTCATTCCGAGGCCATTTGGCGCAGCTCACGTTGTTGCGTTGTGCTCGCTTGGCGAAACCAGTCCAATTCGTTTGGCTCTGAGTGTGTTTAAAGCTGATGGGCCATCCGCTTGAGTTAGGTAAGCAACGTTGCGGCACACTTGTTACCGTATAGCCCAATTCGGGTTTTAGCTTTGGCTTTGAACGAGTGAAATAATGCAAGCGTTAGATAAAATCCTCTGCATCGAATCGGTTGTGCGCAGATCGGCTGTGCTGTTGGCTATGCTTCCTCTGGCTGGGTGCATGGTTGCATCCTACGGAGATGCGTCTGATGTTAAATTGGCGAAATTGCGTGCTCAGGGGGTGTCGGCCAGTGTGGAGCAGAGCATCCAACAAAGGGCTGAGAAGGCGTTGAGTTCAACTGCAATAAAACGCAAAATCAAACGTCAAGCAGAGTTGCAGAACAAAGATGCCGAACGAACCCTCACTTTGGAGGATTTGCTTAAAAGCACATTGGAGCGGAACACCGCCATCGCATCCGCTGCAAACAATATCGATCGTTCCAGTGCCCAGCACATGAATTCAATTTTGGGGTATCTGCCGCAAATTTCCGCAGCCTACACATATGAATATCTTGATGAAAAGGTTGTGAGTTCTGACAATGCTGTATATCAGCTTGGGGAGGCGAAATATCCCGTCAAAACGGGAAGCGTCACCATTGAGCAACCTCTTTGGGATCTGTCCCGAATCTATGCCATCAGATATGCCGATACGACGAGTCGAAAGTCAGAAGTGGATTATCTAGCGGCAATTGCCGAGGCAAGCCACAAGGTGTTCGGTACATATTTGGTAGCGGTGCAGTCCAAGTTGCGTATGCAGTCGCTGCAGAAGCGGCAGCGCTTTATCAATCGGCAGATTACAGGTCAGTTTGTTCTTGATACCAATGGATTGGGCGACGAGGGGGCTTTGGCTTCACTGCGTGGCAACAAGGCTGATCTTCACGCAGAGGAAACTCTCGAGGCAGCCACCTTTGAGCAGGCACTCGCCGAGTTGGCCCGACTATCGGGAACGGTCGTGAGTGATGTCCAGGATATCAAATTCCCCAAAGGGTTTGAGGGGATCGAGGACGGCTTGGATCTTGACGAGGCGGTCGCTGATGCTCTCAGGCACAATCCCAGAATGCTGTCCTCAGCTCTTCAGGTTACTGCGGCCGAACAGCGGTATCGTCAGGCTGTGGCCAGCGATTTTTCTCCGGTGTTGAGCGGTTATCTGACGTTCGAGGATGAAAACCGAACTGCAAGTCGTTTTGGTGGTGGCTCGCACACACAGGATGCGACCCTCGGGGTTAAATTGTCCGTTCCCATTTTCAATGCCAGCGGTTCAGGCTATTCCAATGCTGTTCTGGTGCAAGACGCGGAAAGTGCGGCTATTGATCATCATGCATTGGCGCGAGAGCTGGAGACGCAATTGCGCGCCACATATGCCCGTATGCGCGCATTGACCAAGTCGCTGCGCAGCCTCAACCATGTTGTTGTGCAGAATGATCGTGCTTATCGCAATGAACGCAACAAGCTGAACAACGGGCAGTCTGTTGATCTGGCTGTTGCAACACGGGAATTGTCTCTCAATAAAGCTATAGAGCGCCGGAATTATTATCAGATTGAGTATCTGAAATCCTGGGGGCAGCTTCAGTATCTGCTGGGTAAGAACTTGCTGGATCCGGAGTTCTAGCGATGGCATTTTCAATGCGAACCATGCTTGCCTTTGCATTTTTGATCGCTTCGCACCAGACATATGCGCAAGGTCTGTCTCCCCTGACTGAATTTGGTGTCGGGGGTGGAATGCTGGATGGCGTTAACTGCACGGTTAAGCCCATCCAGACGGTGGAACTGAGCTCCCAAATCAGGGGGCTTGTCGCTGACGTCATGGTGCGTCCCGGCGCACATGTCAAAAAAGGCGATCCGCTAGTAGGGCTCGATGTGGACATAGCGAAGGCAGATATGCTGCTGTCTAAAACCAGATCTGAGTCTGATGCGATGTTGAAGGCGGCTGTTATCAAGCGGGATGCGTTGGTAAAGAAGGAAGCGCGCTTGGCAAAGGCTGTTGAGCAAAAGGCGGTTTCTCTGTCCGACTATGAAGAGGCGGCTCTCGAGCTGGCTTTGGCGGAGAACGATATTCTTCGTGAAAACCAGTCTCTGGATATCGCCCGCATCGACTATCAAAAGGCGAAACTTCTCGTTGAGAAATCGGTGATCAAAAGTCCTGTTGATGGTGTGATCGGAGAAGAACTCGTCGCGCCGGGTGAAGCTGTCAGTGATGGTCCATTGGCGACTATTTTTGTCATTGATCCCCTTCTGGTCGAGGCTTTCGTGCCGGTTCAGTTGCTCAGTAAATATGCAAAGCAAGCTGACTATTCGATTCGGATAGATGGTGATGGCCCTCAAGGGGTGCCCGTCCAGCTTGATCACATTTCCCAAATGGCAGACCTAACGTCGAACACGGTGTCTATGTTTTTTACACTGTCCGATTCCAAGGTGCTGCCTGGCAGCAAGTGTATTTTGCTGCCGCCTAGAAGCTGATCTGCGCCTTTTGGAGAAACGGTCTTTGTAAGCGGCCGTGTCTTGAGGCGCTGACAGATGCTGTGCGTTTAGTTTTGTAACAAACTGGTCCGATGACAATGACCAGCTATGTTGCTCATAGTTGAAGGCTTTTGAATATGAAACAGGGTGCTCGGAATTTGCGTGATATCACTCCAGTTGAACCGCTGGATATGAGTGCAGCTGATTTTAAAGCAAGTCAGGACTTGCCGCTTCTGCTTGAACCCAGAGTCATGCTTGATGCCAATCTGGAATGGGACTTGAGTGCAGCCAGTTCCATCACAGATGCAATTTCCGGCTTTGCGGATGCCTTCTCCGAACAGTTTGATGATATTTCAGATTTCCTCGAAAGCTTTGAAACTCAGGTCAGTGACGCCGCCAGCCTTATCGATAGCCTGACGGGTGGGGCGAGCGACTCGTCTGTGTCTGATGAGTTGACGGATTTGACAAGCGCGATCGGTCGCATTCAGGACGCGATTTCAGAGTTGCAGTCTGGAACCCAAAGTGCGATCGACAGTCTCATTGACGCAGGAACCACTGCGACAAGCGCTCTGACTGTTTCATTGGAAAACGTGCCGGTGGATGGGGAGGATGTGATTGTCTTCTCCGATGATGATGGCGATGCCTCTACGGTCAATGTAACGATTGACCTATCTTCAGTCTCCGCTGACATTGATGCTCTGTTTGCCGATTTGCTCGGAGAGTCTTCCTTCTCTCAGAATTTGTCGATTGAAACGGCAGCTTCCGGCTCGATCACTTTCACTTTTGGTACGACAGTGGAAACGAGCGGCAGCTCCATTACTTCGATTGGTCTGACGATCGATGATTTTTCGTTCCCGGATCTGTTTGAATTCGGTGGTACAATCAGCGTCGGCGAGGACCTCAGTCTGAATTTGGGGCTTGTTGATCTGACGGTTTCGGATATCGAACTTGCCACCATGCGTCTGGCAGTCACGTCCAGCGACCTTGACCTTGGCTTTAGCTACAGTGTGAGCGGGAGTTCCCTGACATCCGCATTCGATTCAAGTGATTTGCCAACGGTCGAAGCGCAGATCCAGGAAATCGGGGCGAGCGGATTTGAGACCATCACGTCTGGCACAAGCTATGATTTGTTGAGCCTTAGTGCGACAGGATCGATCAATATCGAGGATGTTGATTACAGTTATTCGACTAGCTTCACTCTGTCTTCAGTTCTTGATACGGGAACGGGGCATTCCAGTCTTTCTGACTTCTTGAGCAATGCGTCTCTCGATCTGGATATTGATTTGGCCGATAGTGGGCTGGACGCTGGCGTTGCCGAAACAATCGAGAATGCGATTGAGGCGTTGACTGTTATCGGTTCAGACGAGTTGTTGGCTTATTTCAATGACATCGGAGAATCCATCGAGAGTATTCTGACTGACTCTCTGTTCGACATCGACATCCCGCTCACCGATCTTAGCATCAGTGAAATTCTTGACGACTTGAGTAGCGCGCTCTCGTCTTTAGCTGAAGAATTCCAGATTGCGGCGGACACGCTCGGTTTTGGTACAGACGATGCAAGCATTGATATGTATCAGGCAGTGACCAGTTTTGAGAGTGGCGAAATTACCAGTGACATTCTGAATGCTCTGGCCAACTATAGCACGCTCACGCTCTCAGTTATTGATTTGTCCGGAGAGATACAGACTGAAACTGTAACGCTTTCCGCAGATCTTCTCGATACGAATTTGACCGTTGAAGAGCGGCTTGCGGAACTTGCTTCCCTGCTGACGAGCCAGTTAAGTGGCTACAGTCTGGCAGTCTCTGTTGCTGCGACAGGCACAGCATTGACCGTGACGGCGAGCAAGTATGAAGAGGACGGTAAAGAAGGATATGCCGGATTTGCCATCACTTCTGCCGAGACAACCGGTGGCGAGACGGATGATGATTTTGGTCTTGAAGATCTGGGCTTTGATGAAGATGACATGGTTAGTGTTTCCGGTGTCATCGATGCGGACAGCTCCGCCGAGGAAGCCATATTGGTCTTTGGCGACGCTGTTCTCTCCGCTACAACGGGGGATATTGATCTTGAAGATCTGAGCGGCGTTACATCGCTTCGCTATGTGGTCACCGTGAATGAAGTGGACCAGTATGTCGATATTCACTCCGATGATGGATGGTCCAGTGTTGCAGATCTGGTTACGGACCTGAATTCCGCTTTGAGCGACATGGGGCTAGGTGTCGCTGCAAGTGAGAGCGACGGCGCGATTTCTTTCACACTCGATGCATCAGAAGAGCGCAGTGTTTCGATCTCGGTTGATGCGACCCAACTCGTGCGGGCGCAGACCCTTGATGAATTGAAAAGCTGGGTCGTCTCGGAACTGAACGAGACGTTGCAAGGGGTAAGTCTGGAATTGACTACTGATGGAGAACTGGTATTCGACTTCTCCGATCTTTCGGTTTCCCTAGACTATGATGAAGACGACGCGATCAGTTTCGACGCCAGTGACATTGGGCTCGATTTCCTCACTGGATTGGATCTCTCTGCTACCCTGACCGCAAGTCTGGCCGCGACCTTGAATGGTGCCATCGGTATCGATCTGGCTGGGCTGGTTGAGGGGCTCATGGCTGATGATGGTTCAACAGCTCTTGAGGCCAGCGTCACCAATGATGGTGATCTTGCCGATCTGATGGAAGAAAACATCTTCTTTGAAGATGTGGGCGTGAGCGTGGATATTTACGCGACAGCCAGCGAGATTGCTGGTTCCGCAGATGTCGGGTTGGTCAGTGTCGAAATCGGATCGAATGATGCTTCATCAAACTTCCTGGTGTTCGATGCCCAGTTCGATATGGAACTGGTGGGTACAGATAGCGATGGCGTTTATAGTGAGCGTGTCATGCTGGACACCGTGCTCGACGCCTTGATGTCCACGATTGACAACTCCGGTGAAGAGGCTGAACTCATCGATGCTGCGGGTGTCTCTTCACTTATTGGTCGGATGGATCTGGTCGGAGGCATCGTAACCGATGGTGCGGGGCGTGGTATCACTTCAGCCGATGAAACTGTCAGTTCGATTGCAGATGTACAGGTTGTTGATCTGGATAGTTACGAAGGTGATCAGGATGTTCTGGCGGAACTGCTCGTGCAGCTCGGTGATATTTCCATCGATGTGGTGGGGATTGAGGGTATCAACGAAGACCTGATTGAAGGTATCAGTTTTACGGTTTCGGATTTGCTCTCTCTTACGGATAGTGCAGAAGTTGCCTTGATCAGCAGCAATGATGATGCGCTGGAAGCTATCACGGCACTTACCGAGCTGGACGACGCCGACATTCTGGATTCGCTGGTGGCGATCGCCAACATGCTCGAGATTGTGTCCGATGCTCTTTCTGAGAAATTGCCATTTCTTGACGAAGAAATTCCCATTCTCAATTTCTCCGTTCTGGATGCAATCAGCTTCTCGGCAGATTTCCTCGATGCGCTCAACGAGCTGCAGGATGATCCGCAGAGCGGTCTGGATGTTCTTGAGGGATATCTTGAAGATGTCTTCGGGGATGATACCGTTGAGATCGAGTGGGATGCGGACAATCAGACGATCAATTTCGAATTGTCCTTCTCTTTCCTTGAAGATTATAGCGAAAGCCTGAATTTCAATTTTGATCTCGATGGTATTCTGGGGGATGCTCTTGACGACATTCTGGGTGATTATCTTACAGGGATCGTTACGTCTCTGGTCGATGTGAGTGGTGATGCCGCTCTGGTGTTTGACCCTCTGCTGACTTTCACTTTTGCTTTTGGTATTGATTTGAGCAGCACGCTCGGCAGCGGCACCAACACGGCAACCCGCAGCACCAAACTGAGCGAATTAAGCTCTGTTTCTACGGTCAACCTCAACCCGAATGGTGGCAAGGAATTCAAGATCATCTGGGAGAATGAAGATAGCGGAGAGACAAGCAGTCTGCAGTTCGATGCCGATGATTATGAAACGTTGGGCGAACTCGTGGATGCGCTCAACGAAGCGGTGCAGAACGCTTTTGGTCATTCTGTTTCTGTTACCTTCGATGAGAGCACCGGTCAGGTCTCACTCGTCGACAGCAACGCTTCCCAGACCGACAACACCGGTGTTCTGGCGCTGTTCAACGCCGAGACTCTGGAAAGCGCCGATGTCGATGGCAGCCAGACCATCGCCCTTTCTAGTAGCATCTCCGACTATGCTGCTGAATATGCCTTCACGCTGACAATCAATGGCGAAGATGTTGATATTTCCATTGATGCCGAGGATGGGCGTACGCAAGAAGAATTTGTTTCGGCTTTGAATTCCGCGCTTGCCAGCGCAACGGTTGCGCGCAACGCTCTTGGTTCCAGCGCCGTGACAGGCACCACGGTCAGTGTGAATATGCTGGTTGGTTTCGAGATTTCTGACGGAAAGATCAATCTGGTGGCCACCAACTATGCTGAAGCATCGGGTTATGATGCGATCAGCTTTAGCGTGGGCGCGGCGGACATCTCTGACGCTATCTCTTTCACGATCGTCGAATATGGCGGCTCGAACATTGCCTCTCTCTTGGGGCTTGAGGTTGATACCACACTGGATGGTGCAGGAACCGCAGGTGAGGTCCTCTATGAGGATCAAGAGATCGGTGCGCCGAGGATTTTCCTTGATACCGAGAAAACTGGTATTGAATTCACATTCACTGCTGGGGGCGAAGATCTAAGCCTCGGCCTCGCTCTAGGGCCAATCGAAGTTTCCGTTGTCGATGGCTATGTCCTGATCAACGCCGGGGATGGCAGCGGGGATGCGGCCAGCCTTTCCATTTCGATTGCGGATATCGATGGCGATGAATATGACGGACAGCTTGATCTATCCTCGCTTGCAGACATGGATTCCTATGCTGACTTGTTTGACGTTGATGTACAGATCGGTATCGACATCAATCTGCCTCTGAGCGACTCGATCGGGTTGTTCGATTCCGATGAAAACTATCTGTCATGGGATGCCGAACTCATGACGTTTGATGGCGTCGACTTTGAGGGCGTTCTGGTTGACTTGTCAAACGGTGTGGATCTGGATCTGCCAACCTTTGAGTTGAAGCTTCCCGATCTGACCGAGTATTTCTCCAGTCTCAACATTCTCGAACTACTCAACAATCCGACCCTCATTCTGGAGGGGTTGGACATGATATTTGGTCAGGTTCAGTCGTTCATTGAAGATTATCTCGGTGATATCGATTTGCCGATAATTGGTGATGCTTTAGGGGATTCTGCGACCCTGTTTGAGCAATTGCGCTATTATGTAATTGATGTGGCGCTGGAATATGCTTCAACTCCGCTTGAGGATGGCAGCACACCGACGACCGTGGACCTTTTGACGGGCTTCATCAATGACACCTTGAACTCGCTCTTCGGCACTGACGACATGACCTATATTCAGGCTTATCTGAATACGGATGGGTCAACCTCGGAAAGTTATATTTACGGCGTGTTGAATTTCTCGGCGACGCTGTTCAGCGAATATATCGACATTGATTTTGATCTGGGCATTCCTGGGCTGAACCTTGAAGTGGAGGAGGGTTCTCAGGTTCTTCTCGAAATCGCCTATAGCGTGAATATCGGTTTCGGTTATGACAAGAACGGGTTCTTCTTGCTCAACGACACGGATGATGCTGAAATCTCGCTTGATTTTGTGGTCGATGCAGGATCCTTCGAAGGATCTATGTCCATCCTTAACATTTTGGGTGTGTCTGCGACCGCAGTGACTACGGATGAAGACGGCAATGTGATTGAAGGGGAAGACGGGACTGCCAAGGTGACGGCTTCTCTGGAAGCTGATCTGTTCGGGGATCAGGGAGTAACAATCGAGGACCCTGATGAGCAGGGAGAAAACGACGCAGTCACCAAGACTGCAGCCTATCGTGACTTCTCCGGTGTGACATCGACGGACGCTGCGGGCGAAGTGTTGGAGTTCGAGACGGTGATTTACCTATCCCAACTCGACACATCCCAAATGATCAGTTTCGATTTTGTTGCAGAATTTGATATCCAGATCTCGCTTGAAGCGAATGTCTTTGATCCGACCACAGGTGATCCCATCGAGATTGGCGGTGTTCAGGTTATGCCAAGCGTGGCAACCGAGTTGATCTATCAGGGCTCTTACAGTGTCAGTTCCGGTCTTGAGACGGACACGCTTGAATTCTCCAATGTGAGGGTGGATGCCACTGCGCTATATGATGCCTATATCGCGGTAATTGTTGATCCGATCAATGAATTCATCTCACCAATTGCCGAAGCTTTCAGTTTCCTTGAGAAAATGCCATTCTCGTTGGCTGTCGATCTTTTGTCCGAAGCGTTCCCAATCATCGGTCTTGCAACATCGGTGATTGAAACGATTAATGATATCAATGATTTCCTTGATAGTATGGACGCGACCGGTGGTTGGATCGTCATGGGAACCTTTGATCTGAGCGGTGCTGTGGAAGATGCTGCCGCATCGGGTAGTGCCAATGTAGATATGTCCACTTCGGTGACATTCACGTCTTCAAGCAGCACTAGCAGCTCTAGTTTTGGTGTGTTCGGTAACTCCAGCAAGGGCTTTTCAGTCGAAATCAATCTGCTGACCGATCCGATGAACCTGCTCAATTTGTTGTTGGGCAATTTCGATGAGGTCGAGATTGTTACTGCCAGCTATACCCTGTTTGATCTGGACAAGCACATTGACCTGTCCGCAGCTGTTTTGGCTGAAATCAGCATGCCAGGCTGGTTGTCTGATGTTATTGGTGGCGCGTTCAAATTTGCTCTCGATCTGGATATGGAGGCCTCGTTCAATGCGGTTCTCACGCTGGACGGCATAGTCAGCTTTATTGAGACACAAGACCCGGAACGTCTGTTGGACAGTCTCAATCTTGACACCGATCTCTTCTACTTCAGTATTCAGATTGCAGCGGGGCTCAGTCTCTCTCTGGGACCGATTGAAGGCGGTTTGGATGTGAGTGGCGGGGTCGTGATCGACATTGACCTCAACGATCCGAACGACGACGGACTTCTCAGTTTTACAGAATTGTTGGTGCTTCTGGAAGCCGTTGGAAATTCAAGTGGCTTTGATGCTTTGGGATATCTGTTCGAGGGAACGTTTGAGGTATCCTTCGAAATGGATCTCTGGGCGGGTATCGATCTGTGGTTGTTCTCTGCGTCCTTCGATGTGACAGTTGTCAAATTCGACATCAGCGAAACTCTGGGCGGGTTTGATGTAGGAACGCAGATTTCGAATGATGTCAAGGATGGCGAAACGGCAATTCTGAACGTTGGCTCGAATGCATCCTCTTCGATGTCTTCTATCACTGAAGATGGTGACGACGAGATTGTCATCTCTGGTCCGAACTCACCGATCTCAGTTACCTATTCCTCTGGTGGTGAAACAGTTTCCGCAACAGTGAACCAAGGTGCCGGCGCGTTGATCATTCCAGCAGGGGAAGGAGACAACATTGTTGACCTGTCTGCGGTGAATGGGACGACCACCATCACATATACCGGTTCGGGCAAAGATACGATCACCCTGCCGGATGAAGGTGTACATGTGGTGTTTGCGGGCGATGGTGATGATGTCATTTCAGCCGGTGAAAATGCGTCCGGCCTCTACATCATATTCGGCGAAGAAGGCTCTGACACTGTTGATATTCCGGGCGGGACAGTCATCTATATTGGTGACGACGATTTTGGTCTGCGTGACTTGTTCGAAACAAAATTCGCCGATGGCGGAGTAACTGTTGCCGAGATTCTCAATTTGATTGGTCTTTCGTCAGACTACACAGTCGATGAGAGCGGAGAGGCTAACTATACCGTCGGATCGGCGACCTACAATCTGGCTGATTTGCTGACCAATTACACTGCGATTACGCAAAATCTGTTGTCCGATGATGCTGACACCGTCACGCTAGGTGACGTCGATGCAATCGTCCTGACCGGTGGTGGCGATGATGTGATCTCTGTCGATCTGGACGGTACAGGCGATGTCACGATTCTGTCCGGAGCGGGCGATGATCTGATCTCGGCGGGCGGCTCTTCCGTCTATGTCGAAGGCGGTGCAGGGGCTGACATCATTCAGGTCAACGGCGATAATACCGAAGTCTGGGGCTGGGGTGCACAGGCCGGTGAAAGTGGTTTGTTGGGAGACAATTCCAATCTTTCAAACCTTGCTTTGAAAGATGGTGCCGATATCCTGATTGGTGGTGACGGAAACGACGTTTTCTATGGTCAGCTTGGCAATGACCTTTTGGAAGGCAACCTTGGTAACGATACCCTGTCTGGTGGAGCAGATGATGACATCGTCACCGGTGGCACATTCTCGCTCAGCCTTGGTGGCGCTTCTGTAGACATCCTGGATCTTGATATCTCATCGACCTTGTCTGCGGGCTTGACCATATCGGTGTTGGATTCTGCCGATGGCGATGACACCATCTCTGGTGGCGTTGGCGATGATGTTCTGATCGGAGCTGGTGGAGCCGATGTGATCAATGGTGGAAGTGGTAATGATCTTGTCATTGGGGATTTTGCGGTTATTGAACTGTCTTCCAGTTTGATTGCCCAGAGTTTTGTTTCTTCGTTCGTGACCAGTACCAATGCAGGAACAGACCGTCTAAACGGAGGCAAGGGGAATGACCTGCTTGTTGCGGGTGCAGCCTCTGAGGGCGAGACCGAAGAGCTGACGGATCTATATGGCGATAATATTCTGGTGGGTGATTTTGCCGAAATCACTGGCGCGGGAATTCTTGAGAATGCAACTTATATTGCTTCGGTTGCTTCAGATGATGGCGGTGCAGATACTATTACTGGCGGCAGAGGGAACGATATCATTCTTGGCGGAGAAGGGGCAGACAGCATTTCTTCCGGGCTTGGCGGAGATATCGTTCTTGGTGACAATGGTACAATCGATATCAGCGCTTCTACGATTACAGGCACGGCAACAGCCAATGATGGTGATGACATCATCACTGTGGGGGATGACGATCCGGATATCTATGGCACCTCTGCACCGGATGATTTGATTGATGTTGTCATTGGCGGTACGGGCGATGACACAATTACAAGTGAGAGTGCCGATCTTGTGGTGCTCGGTGACACTGGCATGATCGAAATCAGTGCTGAGGCGCTCAACGCATTGCGTTCCTATGAGCCACCTGCATCCGACGCAAGCGAAGCAGACATTGCCTCGGCACAGAAAACTCTTGCTTTGATGTCAACCTTGGCGCGTTCGCTTGAAAGCACGGCCACGAGTTCGGACGGAGATGATGAAATCATTGTCAAGTCAGGTGATATTACCGGCTTGTTGGGTGGTGGTTCGGATATCGCTACAATAGGGGATGGTGATGCCATTCTTATCGCAGATGATGGTCGTATCTCAATTACTCCGAATGAAGACTATGATGGTGGTCTTGTTGAGATGGTCAGCGCCGACAGCCTATCCAGCACGCAGAATGACACCGTCACCCTTGGCAATGGCAACAGCAATGTCATTCTGGGTGATGGCTCAGACGAAGCAACCATTGGAGATGGCGACACGTTGCTGATTGGCGATGATGGCAGCATCACGGTAACGCCAGATAAAGCAACGGGCGAGAACCTCATTGAGCTGGTCAGTACCGATAGCCAGTCCAGCACGCAGGATGACACCGTCACCCTTGGCAATGGCAACAGCAATGTCATTCTGGGTGATGGCTCAGACGAAGCAACCATTGGAGATGGCGACACGTTGCTGATTGGCGATGATGGCAGCATCACGGTAACGCCAGATAAAGCAACGGGCGAGAACCTCATTGAGCTGGTCAGTACCGATAGCCAGTCCAGCACGCAGGATGACACCGTCACCCTTGGCAATGGCAACAGCAATGTCATTCTTGGCGATGGCTCGGATGAAGCAACCATTGGTGATGGCAACACGTTGCTGATTGGGGATGATGGCAGCATCACTGTGACACCAGACGAAGCAACGGGTGAGAACCTTGTCGAACTGGTCAGCGCCGATAGCCAGTCCAGCACGCAGGATGACATCGTCACCCTTGGCAATGGCAACAGCAATGTCATTCTTGGTGATGGCTCAGACGAAGCAACCATTGGAGATGGCAACACGTTGCTGATAGGCGATGATGGCCGCATCACGGTAACGCCAGATAAAGCAACGGGTGAGAAGCTCGTCGAACTGGTCAGCGCCGATAGCAAGTCCAGCACGCAGGATGACATCGTCACCCTTGGCAATGGCAACAGCAATGTCATTCTTGGCGATGGTTCAGATGAAGCAACCATCGGTGATGGCAACACGTTGCTGATTGGCGATGATGGCAGCATCACTGTGACACCAGACGAAGCAACGGGCGAAAACCTCATTGAGCTGGTCAGCACCGATAGCCAGTCCAGCACGCAGGATGACATCGTCACCCTTGGCAATGGCAACAGCAATGTCATTCTTGGCGATGGTTCAGATGAAGCAACCATCGGTGATGGCAACACGTTGCTGATTGGCGATGATGGCAGCATCACGGTAACGCCAGATAAAGCAACGGGTGAGAAGCTCGTCGAACTGGTCAGCGCCGACAGCCAGTCCAGCACGCAGGATGACACCGTCACCCTTGGCAATGGCAACAGCAATGTCATTCTTGGCGATGGCTCAGATGAAGCAACCATTGGAGATGGCAACACGTTGCTGATTGGCGATGATGGCCGTATCACTGTGACGCCAGATAAAGCAACGGGTGAGAAGCTCGTCGAACTGGTCAGCGCCGATAGCAAGTCCAGCACGCAGGATGACATCGTCACTCTAGGGAATGGCAACAGCAACGTCATTCTTGGTGATGGCTCAGATGAAGCAACCATTGGAGATGGCAACACGTTGCTGATAGGCGATGATGGCAGCATCACTGTGACGCCGGATGAAGCAACAGGCGAAAACCTTGTCGAACTAGTCAGCTCCGATAGCAAGTCCAGCACGCAGGATGACATCGTTACCCTTGGCAATGGCAACAGCAATGTCATTCTGGGTGATGGCTCAGACGAAGCAACCATCGGTGATGGCAACACGTTGCTGATTGGCGATGATGGCAGCATCACGGTGACGCCAGACGAAGCAACGGGCGAGAACGTCATTGAGCTGGTCAGCTCCGATAGCAAGTCCAGCACGCAGGATGACATCGTCACCCTTGGCAATGGCAACAGCAACGTCATTCTTGGTGATGGCTCAGACGAAGCGACCATCGGTGATGGCAACACGTTGCTGATAGGCGATGATGGCCGCATCACTGTGACGCCAGACGAAGCAACGAGCAGGAACAGCATAGAGATGGTCAGTGCTGTTAGTAAGTCCAGCACATTGGATGACGTTGTCACTCTGGGCTACGGGAGTAATAAGGTTATTCTTGGCGATGGCTCGGACGAAGCAACTATCGGTGATGGTGATACGCTTCTGCTCGGCGATGATGGCCGCATCATAATCACACCAAACGAGGGTGAGAGCGGTGATCTTGTCGAAATGGTCAGCGCTGCGAGTAAGACCGATTCTTTGGATGATATCGTCACGCTTGGTGATGGAGATAACAAGACCATCCTTGGTGATGGTGATGATACTCTTACCGCTGGGGATGGAGACAACTTTGTGATTGGTGACCGCGGCGAGGTCTCCTGGAGCAATGGTACAGATGGTTTCTTTACGACAGTAGCCCCAGAGATTGGTGGAGCGGACACCATCACAACAGGGGCTGGTGAGGACGTCATTCTGGGTGGTGCCGACAGCGATGTCGTTCGCAGTGGTGCTGGCGAAGATGTTATTCTGGGTGACAACGGAATCTATCGGGCTTCTTCGTTTACGGGTATCAAGAGCTTGACGAGCACGATCCTGACCTATGGTGGGGATGATCAGATTTACGGTGAAGATGGCAACGATTTGATCGTCGCAGGCCTTGGAGATGATTTGATTTCTCTAGGCAACGGGGAAGATATTGCTGCTGGTGACGATGCTACTGTCACCTTCATCAACAATACAGATCTGGAGACGATTACGCTCACCAACCAGTCACTTGGAGGGAATGATACGATTACAGCGGATGGAACATCCGGTGACAATATCATGTTTGGTCAGGCCGGTTCGGATGTTATGACGGGCGGCAACGACGACGATGTGATGATTGGCGATCTTGTGACGATGTCACTCTATGATACGGCTAGTGCCTATGCGGGGCAGTCTGCTGCGGATCGTATAGGCTATATGATCAGTATCCGCATTGATGTTGCCGGTGATGATGTCATGTACGGCGGCAGTGGTGCTGACACCATGATCGGCGGCTTCGGTGCTGAGGTCATGTATGGCGGTGATGGCGATGATATCATCATAGGCGACACGATTATCTACAATCGTACCTTTAGTCTCAGCGACTCACTGATTGCCGGTCGGTTGACCCTGGAAACCAATTATGCCTACATAACAGGTGGTTACGATGTGCTATATGGCGATAATGGCGCCGATATCATGATTGGTGGGTTGGGCGGCGACATGTTCCACGGGGATACCGCCTCTGACGTACTCTTCTCCGATGGCTATGCGGGTATTTTCAAGACCACTTGGTCAGAAAGTGGGTTTGAAGGAGATACTCCTTTGTGGAAGCTTTACACCTCGAACTTTGCGGGCACTGAGGCGACAGACGTGGTTTCAAATGCTCAGCAAAATGACGTGATTGGCTCTCCTCTTACTATCGTCGAGGTGGAAGGTGAGAAGTTTAATTTGGCCGGAGAGGGAGAAATTCTTTCCTTTGAAGATGATTTCGTTGCTGGCCCTGAAGAACTCGCTCAATTCTCAGATGATTTGCTGGCTTTGCTCAGCTCGGTCAGTTTTGTGCAAAATCTTGCCGAATTGGTCTCCTCAGGCGTGAATGCTGATGTGATCAAGGCATCCATCGCGCAGACGATCAATGAGCAGTTAAGCAATGCCTGGGATCTCGATCAGATCGCTCTTGAACAGTTGATCGAGCAGACTATCGAATATTTGCTAAATAAGGTTATTGACCAGCCGGCAGATCACACTACACAAACACCTGAACAAGATGCAGATTTGCAATCCGATCAACCGATGGAGTTGAAGGACGTAGCTGCATAAATGAACCCAATAACCAATTTGAATGATAGAGGATGATCATGACTGACAAACCAGAAGCATCAAGCCAGTCGCTTAACGGGCTCAATATCAACTGGGATGATAGCCAGATGGAAAGCCAATATGCAAATATCGGCACGGCTACCGCAACACGGGAAGAATTCTTTCTTCTGTTCGGCACGCACACGCAATGGCGGGGTTCTTTGAAAGAAAATGGTGGAGTCAATGTCAAGCTGGCTCAGAGAATTGTCATGAGCCCATATGCAGCAAAAAGACTTGCGACTATATTGGCCCAATCAATCAAAGCCTACGAAAGCCAGTTTGGCACAATCGAAATCTAATCGGATCCTGATATGATTGCTCATCTTACCGCGCTCGCGCATAGCGAGCCGAGCGCGGTCGGGTATCGGCTTGTCCACGGCCACTTTCCCGAAACAATCGATATTTCCGCCCTTGCAAAGGGCTTGAGCGACAAGCCCAGTCTGAAACGATTTGGGGATGATTTGCTTATTATCATTCCCGGTCTTGACGGGAATGAGCAAGCAACATGGTGCGCATGGCTATTTGATCACGTCCCTCCTGTAAATGAGCTTCCAGCTCTTATCGATGTGCTTTCTAATCTTGGTAAGGCTGTGTTCGCCTCAAGTCCGGACGGGGTGGAGCCGGTTCTTGCTTCTGAGCAACAGAAATCGAGCAAGGCTGTGCCAAGTGGCACATTTTTGCAAACACTGAAAGATTTGAGTGGTTTGGGCGCACTGGCCCGCAGCAAATACATGAAGCGATTTGCGGAGAGTGTAAGCCTGAATGGCGTCGCAAAAGCCGCATTTCTAGTGCATTGCAAGAGCAAGAAATGCGGATCTGTAATCGTCTCGGACCAGTCATTGATCGGCTTCTCAGACGAGGTTGCCCAACTGGTATCCTCCCGAAGAAAAGAGGTCTCTGTTGAGGAGGTCTTTTCCGCCAACTCTGAAGATGAGGACCATTTGCTCGAAGCCACACTGGCTGAGGCGATTGCTGCGGAAAATCTCCATCTTTTTGTGCCCGCATTGAATGAAAACGGCATTGCTATTGTGCTTGTGGGTGCGGTGAAGCCTGCAAAGGGAGAGCTTGAACCCTTCGCTGAATTGGCAAATCTGGGGTTGCGGCAAAAGAAGTCACGGAAGGATAAACAAAATAAGCGGTTCTGGCAGATTGTTTCTTTTGGAGCCATTCTAGCGCTTGGCATCTATCTGTTGATGCCTGCGAAGCTTATTGTTACGGCATCGGCGTTGAGCCTGCCACAAACTGCTCAGTCCGTTAATTTGTCCTTCGATAGCTATTTACAGGAAATGAATGTCGATGTTGGCGACAAGGTAACCCAAGGGGATGAATTGGCGCTGATGACGGCACCCGGACTGGAAGCCCGCCATTCTGAAGTTACCTTGCAGATCTCGGTTCAGGAAATGTCCGGCAAGGCGGCTTTGGCCCAGAATGATTATGGCAGTTATCAGCTCGCCATGCAGAAGCTGGAGACACAGAAGGCAGAACTCACGCAAATCGAGCAAAAACTGGACCAACTATCGGTTCGGGCGCCGTTAAGCGGAACAGTTATTCGTACCTTAGGTCGGGATTCTCTTGGACGTCATGTTTCTACCGGGCAGCCGCTTGTTATTATCCAGCCGGACGATCATTTTGCCGTTGCACTGACACTATCGGATGTTGATGCGCCGCTCGTGAAACCGGGACAGAAGGGGGCCATCTTCTTTCGCGGGCTAAGTGATCGCACATATTCCTTCACTGTTCAAACGCCCGTTTATGTTGAGACGAATGAGCAATCACAAGCCGAGCAGTTGGTTGCCAAGGCCAGTATCGATCAACCGGGGGAAGGGCGTCTTATTGCAGGGCTATCTGGTTTTGCGCGTTTGGAAGCTGGCTCGGATCTGCACATTTTCGTGCTGACACGATATGCTGTCGAATTTATAAAGGTGAAAGCGTGGACCTACCTAGGCTTACACTTCTAAGACAGATCGACTTGCGTCCGTCACAGGAAGGAAAAGATACGCTTTTTCTTGCCCGCGACCGAGCGAATGGCAAGATATTTACGATATCGCGTCTTCTTGCCGGTCGCATCAGACGGGTACGCAAACTGACGGATCCCCGTTCAAAGCAGCCCGAAGCACAAAAGACGATGGATAACGCAGCAGCTCGAGATCTTTTCCAGTTTCTGCATATCATGGAGTCTATGCGCGATCGAGAAACGTTGGAGAAAGCACGCTTCAATCCGATTTTCATGTCGCTTCCTCTGTTCGATTTGGGGCGCTATCAAAAACATTTGCGACCGCTGGCAAGCGTATTTGTCAGACCTGCATTCCTGTTTTTCATGGCCGCGCTTTTATGCTGGTGTGTCGTGCTGGGAGTGAGAAACAATTGGTCGATTCTGGGCACTTTCTCTTCAGTCTTCTCCCTTGAGGCCATTCTTACATTCGGCCTGATTGCACCTTTTCTGAAGGTTGTTCACGAAATGGGGCATGTGCTTGTGGCTACCCGTTTAGGGGTGAAAGTGCGCATGGCGGGGATCTACTTGATTTCCTTCTATCCGTTGCCCTATGTCGATTGTAGCGATGCGGATTTTTCAGCAAGGCGAAGACATCGCGTGCTGATCAGCCTTGCTGGCATCATTGTTGATGTTACCATCGGCATGATTGCTTTTATCGGCTGGCATTTCACGCGGGGATCATATTTCCATACGATTTTTGGCAATATCTTTGTCTTCTCAACCCTTAATTCTATTCTGTTTAACGCCAATCCTCTTTCCAAACTGGATGGTTATTTCGCTTTTTCCGATCTGATAGGGCATCGAAATTTATATACCAATGCAGCCATGCGCCTTTCCAACATGATGCATTTTGTTTTCAGTTTGGGTAATGAAGGCTCCTTGCCGCAGAGCGGACGAGAAGCTCTGATGGTATTGTACTCCATGGCAACGGTTGCCTATCGCATTTATATCATTTCAAAAATCGCTTTTGTTATGGCTCCAAAATATCTTGGTTTGGGTGCCTTCTGCGTCATCTGGGGAATGATTGTCATGTTCTACAGTCCCATCAAGGCCTTCATTGAAAAACGCATGCAAAAGCAATCCCGCTCTGTGAGCGAGACGGCGACAGACGCGAATGTCAATGCTCCCCGAAAATTAAGAAAAGGACCGATCAAGTTTGCGCCTCTTTTGATCTTGATCGGCCTTTGCTTTGTCCCATTTCCATTCTCAGCTTTGATTCCTGTCCAGTTGGATACATCGCAATCTTATTCAGTAACGGTCGCACACGAAGGATTTTTAAAAAATATCCATTTGGCGGGGACGGTTAAACGAGGGGATGCCCTGGCGGAAATCGATAATCCTTCTGTCGATGAAGAACTCTGGCTGGTTGGCCATCAATTGGCTGAGGCCGAACTTGCCTTGCGCAATGCGAGAGGAATGGGGGAAGCTAGGGCACAGGCAACGCGCAAGCAACTTGCTTCGCTTAATGAACGTCGCGATATTTTGGTAAACTCAAGGGATGAACAGATCATCAGAGCATCGGTCGACGGATATTTCATTCCAACAGCCAGCTATAATGTGCGCGAATACAAGATCGCGGGTGAGATTCTGGGAGATTTGCTGCCAAGTCAAGGGAGCGCCGTCTTTACAGGGCAATTTCCCGAACGTTACGTTTCGAAGTTCCAAAACGAATTGGCCGGTGCGGAATTTCGGCTCAATGGCCAATATTATGATGTCGAACCAGAGCGTTTCAAGTTGCAGGCAATCATGACCTATCAAAGATCTGCAGGCAGCCGATCCTATCGTGTACGCTTTTCTTTTGATCACTCTCCCTCTGAACTGGCTGGCCAGCCCGGGAAGGTTCGTTTTTCGTTTAAGGCAAGGCCTTTATGGCGACATTTCCAATTCTGGTACGAAAATATTCTTGCAAATTATCGTCAGGCCCAGTTAACCGACAGAGAGAAATATCTAGCGCAATAGTCGGCATAGCGAGGCTCTGGGAGCCAATTCATGAATGTTGACCGGATTGTCCAGATATTGGGCGAAGAGGTGTAGTGCGCTCTGGCTTCAGGCTACCGGGCAGCAGATTTCTCCGGCTTTTGCTTGTGGGATTACAGAGTGTTTTCGTGACATTGTATCCAGAGAACTCAGACTGGGATCAAATTAGTCAATCAATCAACGAGTTAATTCCAATGTCAGCCTTCACTTCTTAATTATAGTGTGTGTTCATCAATCGGAATGGCAACTATCGATCCCGGGACTGCACATTCATCAATTCTGTCCCGTATGATGTTGATCAGATGGTTGATCAAGGGGGTGGGATCATCATCGCAGTGCCGAATGACCCCGAATGACACCCATCGTTCAGGGAGAAGGGGGCGCGTTGTGACCTGTGTTTGGTCCATGGCCAGAGTGCTGAGGCGATCTATAATAGTCAGCCCTGCACCATGTGCGACCAGATGCTCCGTAATCTGCGATGTTCCAGCAAGGAGCTCCTTCTCGATCCGAATGCCTTGCGTGTCGAACATCATGTCGGTCTGGCGTCGCAGAAGCATGCCCGGAAAATTCTGTACTAGAGTTTCTCCCGCCAAATCCTCAAGTGTTACATGCGTCTTTTTCGTAAAGGCATGGTCGGTTGGCATCAAAACTTCAAACACTGCACGTACTAACGGAGTGCTTCTGGCCGAACGGAAGCTGATGGGTACATTGCCAAAGCTGAGATCATATTCTCGCCCATTGATCCAGCTTTCTATGTCGCGATGAGATCGCACATCCACAGAGAGCTTTACATCCGGATTCTCTTTTGAAAAACGCGCTACGCTTGGTGCCATGATCGAAAGCGCCGTGCGAGGCATGGTTACAATTCTCAGGCGCCTTGGGCGGTGGGATCGGATTTCGTCAGCAATGGTGGGGATTTCGCGCAAGCCAGCTAAAATGCGATGCGCTTCACGATTGAATGCTGCACCTTCCTCGGTTAGTCGCAGGCGTTTCTTTTCGCGCTTAAACAGGGTAAGCCGCAGCTCTGCCTCCAGAATGCTAATGAGGCGGCTGACAGCTGGTTGGCTCAGATTCATGGTGCGCGCTGCGCCGCTGACGGATCCTTCTGTGATAACCGCCTGAAACGCCAGCAATGCCTTGATATTCATTCTTCCTTCACTCGGCTTAATATCAGTAAATTTTATATTTTGATATCTTATATGCATAAGAATTATATTTCAACACAAGCTATATTATCTCAAAAAGTTCCCGCATTTTTCCGCATATGAATAAGAGTTCGTCAATGTCAGCCCCTTCTAGCCAGCCGCAAAGTGTTGATTGTCTGATGTCGCGTCTTCCGGAGCGCCGGATTGTTGAAGTCAATGGTCTTTCTGTTTCCTATCGCTCCATGGGGGACGGGAGGCCCATCCTGTTTTTGCATGGCCTTTTGGGGAGCGCTGATAGTTGGGTGTTGCAGTTGCTGGGGTTGTCGGACCGCTATCGCGTGATCTCATGGGATGCTCCCGGTTATGGTCAGTCAGATGGTGTGAATGAGCCCGATATCGAGCTATTTACCAAACAATTGCAGGGCTTCATTTCTGCGCTTGGACTTGTTGAACCTGTTTTGGTCGGCCATTCAATGGGCGGCGTTTTGGCAGCCCGGCTGGCGGCAGCCCCCCGTCAGCCGGTCTCCCGACTGGTTCTTTCTTGCACCCATCCCGGCTATGCTGCGCCCAGAGACACTCCTCCCACGAAAAAGCTTCAGGATCGCATGGTGGCTATCAAGGAAGAGGGGCTGGTTGCTTATGGGCGCGAACGGGCAGGCGCTATGGTTGCCCATCCTATTGAACCATTCTTGCTGAATGTGGCCGCTCATGTTGCTGCGGGCACGCGGCCAGATGGATTATTCATGGCCACACGCATGTTGCAGTTCGCTGATTTGCGTCCTCATTACCAGCATATCGACGTTCCAACGAAGGTGTTGTTTGCCGAGCGGGATCCCGTCGTTCAACCTTCTCTTAGTGCTGAGTTGAAGGAGCTAACACCTTTTGCAGACCACCAAATTCTGCCCAATGTCGGACATGCTCCGTATCTGGAGGATGCAAATGGCTACGAGAAGGCAATAACCTCGTTTCTCGACTGAAAGACGAGTTTGGCAAAGGCGTTCTAGTCCATGTCAGGGCGACCTTTTGCCCAACTTTCAGCCGTTTCTGGTTGAAGCCTGTTGAAGACTTCTGCTGAAGCTGCGGCACCGAATAACAAAATAGTGAAATCGCGTGCATGCCGCCTGACCATGGCACTGATCGCGACAAAAAGGAGGAAATCCATGACCGGATTTTTAATCGGCCTTGTGGTTACCGTTGTGGTGGCTTGGCTTATCATCAAAAAGTATCAAGCTCATACAGTGTTGTTGATCGCAGGTCTGATCCTGCTCAGCCTCACACTGCTGGTTCAGCCGGAAACATCCATCCTGTTCAAGAACGCCAAGAGCACAGGACTGTCCCTGTTTGACATTTTTGACTATGTTCGTGGCTCTCTTGCCTATCGCGCGGCCGGTCTGGGCATGATTATCATGTCCGCAGGCGGCTTTGCAAAATATATGGACCATATCGGCGCAACCGATGCCATGGTTGACGTTGCAATCCGTCCGCTGAAGCTGCTAAATGCGCCTTATGTCGTGCTGGCTCTTGGGTATGCCGTTGGGCAGGTGCTCAACATTTTCATTCCGAGTGCAGCAGGTCTCGCCATGCTTCTGTTGGTAACATTCTTCCCGACGCTGGTGCGGCTTGGCGTCAGTTCAGCCGCTGCTGCTGCCATGATTGGCACCACCGCAGTCCTTGATCTTGGTCCTGCATCGGGTGCTTCCAACCTGGCTGCAAAGACTTCCGAGCTCGATGTCGCAGTCTATTTTGCGCAGTATCAGATACCGGTCGGGATTGCCGCAATCATTGTCATTGCGCTGTTGACCTACGTGTCCGGTCGCTATTTCGATGGCAAGGCTGGTCATGTGGCCACCGCTGAAGACGTTAGCAAGGCAACAGAAAACGAAGGCAGAAAACGCGCGCCGACTTTTTATGCCCTGCTGCCAATCATTCCGCTGTCTCTGATCCTGATCTTCTCCAAGCTGCTGATCAGTTCTGTGAAACTGAATGTGGTTACGGCAATGATCATTGGTGCCCTGTTCGCTTTCCTTTGTGAGCTGATCCGGCATCGTGATGGCAAGGAAGTTGCCAAAGGCTTCATGGCTTTCTTTGATGGCATGGGCAAGATGTTTGCGCGGATTGTCACGCTCATCGTTTGTGCGGAAGTCTTCGCTGCCGGTCTTCAGACTATCGGCATGGTCGACTTCCTTATCAACGCTGCCCAGAATGCAGGCTTCGGCATCACCGCAATGACCATTGTCATGTGCCTGATGGTAACGGTAATCGCTATTATTACCGGTTCTGGCAATGCTGCCTTTTTCTCCTTCGGGCATCTGGCGCCGAATATTGCCGCTAGCTTCGGAGCAACGGCCGTGTCCATGCTGCTGCCGATGCAGCTCATCGCAGGTCTGGCGCGCTCCATGTCTCCGGTTGCCGGTGTGATCATTGCTGTCAGCGATGCGGGCAATTGCTCTCCTATCGACATTGTGAAGAGAACGGCATTGCCTGTTATTGGCGGTATTCTGACAGTCTTGATCTTTTCCGTAATTTTCGCCTGATGACTGCTTGCAAGCATAAGGAAGTGGCTCGCTCACTTCCTTCTTCCTCTTAAAAAGCAATTCGCTACTTCCAAATTACAAACTTGACCCGAGCGGCTTGGCTCTGGTCTGAAGGAGACGATTATGAGCAGGATGCTACTTGATCTTGAACACTATCTCGAGGACCTCGAAAAACTGGTCAATATCGACAGTGGCAGCCATGACAGAGCTGGCGTGCTCAGGGTTTCCGAATTTTTCGCCGAGGAGTTCACAAAACTTGGATGGCAGGTATCAAGCCATGAAGTCGATGACGCTTTGGCACCGTGTCTGGAAATGCACAGCCCCAATGCGGGGGGTATATTCGATATCCTCATTCTGGGTCACATGGATACGGTCTTCCCCGAAGGAACCGTGGCAGAGCGACCATTCCGCATTGAAGACGGGCGAGCCTACGGTCCCGGCGTCATGGATATGAAGGCCGGAGACCTGTTTGCACTCCATCTGGCACGTGCTTTCCACAAAAGCGGTGAAAAAATGCCGTCGATTTGTGTTGCATTCAACAGCCACGAGGAAATCGGGTCGCGCAAGGCTAGGCCATGGATCGAGGCGCTGGCGGCAAAAAGCAGGTGCGCCTTCATTCTTGAGCCTGCCCGGGCCAATGGCGATCTCGTCTATGAGCGCAAGGGCTGCAGTCGTTATCACCTGGCATTCCATGGCAAGGCAGCCCATTCCGGGGTTGACCCGCAAAATGGTGCCAGCGCAGTCAATGAGCTTGCCCATTGGGTGATCGAGCTGCACAAACTGACCAATTTTGACGAAGGGCTCAATCTGAATGCCGGTCTGGTGGCGGGCGGTACGTCCGTCAACGCCATCGCAGAGCGGGCCGAGGCCGAGGTTGACGTGCGGCTTGTGACCCTTGAGCAGGCACAGCGTGTGCAAGATCGCATTGATGCAATGCAGAAAACGCCTTTCACCGAAGGCGTGCGCGTTGAAGTGAGCGGAGGCATGACGAGGCCTCCGATGAATGCCAGCAAGGAGACTCAGGCGCTTTGTTATCGTATCAACGCGATTGCGTCCCGGCTCGATATCAGGTTCGGTTGGCAGAAAACCGGCGGCGGATCGGATGGCAATTTCACAGCCGCCCTCGGCCTTCCCACGATTGATGGCATGGGGCCGATCGGTGGTCGCGCGCACAGCCGGGATGAATATCTCGAGGTCGACAGCATTGCCGAACGCTTTGCGCTCCTTGTCGAAATCGTAAGAGATTTTACAGACAGCTGATCCGGTCTTCTAGACCCCACTTCCGCACGACCGGATCGTGCTGCGGCCCTGTCTGCATTTCTAATTATGCAGACAGGGCGCTTTGCTGCGCATTTCTTGGTATTATGCGAGGAAGTGCAGACGCTTTCCTTCCCCCGACCCCACCGGGCCGCTCGAAGCTCTCATAAAGCCAGGTGCTGCTGCTTTGGCTTGTCGTCTGGCTATCGATCGAGGTGTGCCCGCAAAGGCCCCTCATTGCTTCAAATTCCAATATGAGCAAACAAATGAAAATTGAAAATAGCATTCTCCGCCAAGCCGCTCTAAACGCGGGTATCGGAGCTGAGGAATTGGCTGTCTTTTTTTCCGAAGGGAAGGTGGTCTCTTATCCGGCCAATGAATGGATCTTTCAGGAATCCTCACCGCGCCTGTGGGCTGGCGTGATACTGGAAGGTGATCTGGAGCTTGTCCGTGGTCTACATGGTGCCTCTCGCAAGATCGGAACCATGATCGCCGGAGCGCTTATCGCGGAAGGCGCCTTTCTGGAGGGGGATGCTCATTCCAATGGTGCCTTCACACGCAATGGCGTGAAAATCTGGCAGATCACGCGTGAACGGATCGAAGACATCAAGGCCAAAAAGCCCGAACTGTTCTACAAGATCGTGTCGCAGATCGCCGTTGGCATCAATCGCCGTCTGCGGGTTCTGTCCAACAAGCTTTACCAGACCAGCAAGACCCTTGATGTCGAGATGAGCGGTTTCAGGCAGGAGAGCGATTCTCTGGGCACGCGGGAGATTTCCGACTCGGTCTATTACGGAGTTCAGACCCAGCGTGCGATCGAAAATTTCCCGATTTCGGGTGTGCGGCTCAACAATTTCGATCACATGATCGAAGCGCTTGCCATGGTCAAGAAGGCAGCAGCCCTCGCCAACTATCAGCTTGGTCGGCTGGATGAAGCCCGCATGAAGGCGATTTGTGGCGCTTGCGAAGAGATACTGGATGGCAAGCTTCATGAGCATTTCAAGGTAGACATGTTCCAGGGTGGAGCAGGAACCTCAACCAACATGAATGCCAATGAAGTCATTGCCAATCGTGGGCTTGAACTGATGGGGTACGACAAGGGCGACTATCAGCACTTGCATCCCAATGACCATGTCAACTGCTCCCAGTCGACCAATGATTCCTATCCGACAGCCATCAAGCTGGCAGTGCTTCTTTCCAATCGCAATCTCGTACGGGCGATGAATGCGTTGCGCGAGGCACTGGCTCGCAAGGGCGAAGAATTTCATGATGTGCTGAAAATGGGGCGTACGGAAAACCAAGACGCCGTACCCATGACATTGGGGCAGGAATTCAGCGCCTATGCCGTCATGATCGAGGGGGCAATCGCCTCGCTTGAGGAGGCCGCACTTGCCATGCAGGCGGTCAATATGGGAGCGACGGCGATCGGCACGGGCATTAATAGCCCATCGGGCTATGCTCCTCTTGTGGTGGAGAAGCTGTCGGAAGTCAGCGGCTTTGATCTGCGCCTCGCCGCCAATCTGGTCGAAGCAACGCAGAATGCAGGTAAATTTGTGCAAATGTCGGCAACGCTGAAGCTCGCCGCCGTGCAGATCTCCAAGATCTGCAATGATTTGCGTTGGCTTTCATCGGGGCCGCGCTGTGGCCTCAATGAAATCAATCTACCACCCATGCAGCCGGGGTCTTCCATTATGCCCGGTAAGGTAAACCCGGTCATTCCGGAGCTTGTCAACCAGATCTGCTATCAGGTCATGGGGTACGACAGTGTGGTGTCCATGGCCGCCGAAGCGAGCGAGCTGGAGCTCTGCATGGGAGAGCCTCTGATTGCCTATGACCTTCTGCACGGCATGATGATTCTCAAGAACGGATGCGTAACTCTGGCTTCGCGTTGTGTCGAAGGCATCGAAGCGAACCGGGATGTTTGCCTTGGTTATGTGCAGTCAAGCATTGGACTTGTAACGGCACTGGTCCCCCATATCGGCTATGAACAGTCTGCCGCCATTGCCAAGCAGGCACTCAAGACCAATGAGACGGTTTATGATCTCGTATTGCAAAAGAAGCTTCTTTCACAGCAGCAGTTGGATGAAATTCTGAAGCCGGAAACAATGACCGACCCGCGCACAACGGGTGATATGTGAGAGGGTAAATGTCCCGCTTTGTTGTGAATTGCATGCCGTAAATCACGGAATGCGGGGACTTTGTTGCCGAGGCGTAAGAGCGCCCGGCAACAGAGTAATGCTCGCCAAGCATGGAAGAAACGGTATCTCCGGCCATGCAAAGGCCAAGGCAAGCGATGCTAAGCCAACCTAGATCTGAAGGTTGAAGCTCGTGCTGGCCAGCGTTTCCGAGGAGCGTGATAGTTATAAAAGCAAATCTTGCAAGGCTCCCGCGAGGTGAGCTTGATTTGTTTTGGCAGTTTATGGATCACATCTGCAGAGCCGCCCCTGTTTCTGCATGAAACTGATGGATATGCGTCTGTCCTGGTGTCAGGCGCAACTCATCCCCGGGTTTTGCCGATACCCTTTCATGAACGACCACACTCGCCTCTGCCGAGCCTACAAGGATCGATATCACGGTTTCCGATCCGGTTGGCTCCAGCAGCTTGATTCTTGCATGGATCGGTCCTTCAGGATCGATCATGAGAGCTTCGGGACGAATTCCGAGAGTGACGATACTTCCGTTTGTTGCCGCCAACTGATTAGGAGCGGGAATGCGATCGCCGTTCTCAAGTAGCAGAGCGCCATCGACATACCGGGCAGGGAAGAAGTTCATTGCTGGAGACCCCAGAAAACCCGCAACAAATATGTTGTCAGGCTTGTCGAACAGTTCGAGCGGGTGGCCCACCTGCTCAATCCTGCCCTTGTTCAGAACAACGATTTTGTCAGCCATGGTCATGGCCTCAACCTGATCATGGGTTACATAGATGATCGTCGTGCCAAGCCGATCATGAAGGGCCTTGATCTCTGCGCGCATCTGAACACGCAGCTTGGCATCCAGATTGGAGAGAGGTTCATCAAACAGGAACACCTTGGGATTGCGTACAATGGCGCGGCCCATGGCGACACGTTGGCGCTGGCCACCGGACAAGGCTGCCGGCTTGCGCTGGAGTAGGGGATCAAGCCCTAGAATTTCTGCCGCCGCCCCTACCTTCTTGCGGATCTCTTCTCGGCTTTCTCCTGCCAGTTCAAGTGCGAAGCCCATGTTCTGTGCAACGGTCATTTGGGGGTAGAGTGCATAATTCTGGAACACCATGGCTATGTCGCGATCCTTTGGAGCGACGTCGTTGACGATCCGGCCATCGATAGATACCGTTCCGCTTGATATTGTCTCAAGTCCGGCCACCATGCGCAGAAGAGTTGATTTGCCACAGCCGGACGGGCCCACCAATATGGTGAATTCTCCGTGTGCGATTTCCAGATCCACACCGTGGATGACCTCTACGGCACCGAATGATTTGAAGAGATTGCTTATTGTCACTCCGGCCATGAGTCAGCTCCTCCTGCGAATGCGAACTGCGAGATAGGGACGTCCCGGCAAGGTGACGGCAAAGGCGGCATCCGGCTTGCTGGGTCTGACAATTTCACCATGGCGGATGGGGTGGTTGGCGGGTGCCGGGATTTTTTCAAGGGGAGAAATGGTCATGTTCCAGGTGTCAATCAGATCGACA
The DNA here is from genome assembly GCF_963664735.1 of uncultured Cohaesibacter sp. Taxonomy (NCBI): domain Bacteria; kingdom Pseudomonadati; phylum Pseudomonadota; class Alphaproteobacteria; order Hyphomicrobiales; family Cohaesibacteraceae; genus Cohaesibacter; species uncultured Cohaesibacter sp. The sequence goes on from NZ_OY761553.1 coordinate 4,164,068, forward strand.
TCATAATTGTCATCATCTTCCGGGAAACCCGCAGCCCATATGACCGGCTGATGTTCTCCGAAATAGATGTATCGGACATCACCGTCGATCGCGCCGGAAACGCGACTCCATGGGAACTTGTCCTCTGGCCCCAGAGGCTCCAGACCCTCATGAACATCTGCCTCCAGAAGATCCCGCAGGAAACCAATTCGTTTCCACGCTTCGCCATGGAGCTCGCCCCCCTTGGCCCACCATATGAGGTCTTCAGGATGGGAATAGGTTTCTCCATGCCCGGCGTAGCCGCCGCGCGTTATCGTTATCCAGAAGCGATGCACCAGTTCCTGCGCGGATATGTTGCCCCAGCTCTGGATGAGATTTCCTTCATATTCCGGTTCGTCATTCACCACCGGTTTGCCCCAGCGGTCGCGCCAGTCCTGCGTTCGCTTGACGTCCCAGTTCTGTATGCAGGTGTGGGTCACCCATGGCTTGCGGTGATCATAATTGGCATCGACAAAGCCGTTATGGATCGACTTGAGATGCCGGTAGGGATCCTCTTCTTCAAGAATCTGGAAGAAGCGATCCCAGCGTGCCATCGGTTTTGTATTGAGCAGGAAGTCATACTCGTTGGCCAGAGCCCACCAGAGGTTTCTGTAGGCAGCAAAGCGGGCTGCAATATAGGCGACATAGCGATAGTCCTGCACTTCGGTCATGTCACAATAGCCCCATCGATCGTAGGGGTGGAACATGATTACATCAGCCTCAATGCCCATGCTCCGTAGCTTGGCGATCTGGTTTTCGAAATGCTGGAATGCAGCAAAGTTTGGCCGGTCGAAATCGCGCTTGCCGTCTACCACATGATAGACGTCATGCAGCGGCTCATTAACATTGTAGGGATAGTCCTTCGGAAAAACGCCCATGCGCACCTTGTTGAACCTGGTTTTTGCCAGTGTCGCGAGCGTCTTCTCCTGTTCTTCCAGAGGCTGATGTGTCCATGCGTAGCAGGTCGTGCCGAAAGAGAGAAAAGGAGATCCATCCTCATACGCAAAATGGAAACGGTTGCGGACCCTGACAGGGCCGTGATTGTTCCCAGTTGGTGCAATGGACAAGAATGATCCGGTTTTTCCATCAAGGGCAGGCGTGGCAGATCGGGTCACAAAGCTCCATTCTCCCTCCATGTCGGGCATGAAGCGGAGCCGATAGGTGCCTTCGCCATCATAGAAACCGGGTACTCGAATTACCCTCTCCCTGAATTTGAAGAGGGCATCAAAGTTGATATCCAGATAGGGATTGCCTTCACGGGGGCCTTGAAGGGCGACCTCGAAGATGTCCCACTTTTCGATTTTATCAAAAGACATGTTTGGCTCCGTTCAACCTTTTATGGCTCCGGACGCAAGGCCGGAGACGAAATAGCGCTGGAAGATAAGATAGACGAGCACGGCTGGCAGAACCGTGATGATAATCGCAGCATTGAGCTGACCGTAATCGTTGGAAAACTGACCCTGAAATGACATCAGCCCCAGCGGCAGTGTCCACATGCTCTTGTCCTGCATGATGACAAGAGCCATCGCGAATTCGTTCCAGGTCGAAACGAAATCGAGGATGAAGAGGGCCGTGAGGATCGGAATCATGATTGGCAGGAAAACTCTGCGGAAGGTGGTGAAGTGGCTTGCTCCATCGATCAGTGCCGCTTCTGACAATTCCTTGGGTACTGCCCGGAAGAAGCTGTAGAGAATAAACACCTGGAAGGGCACCCCGAATGCCAGATAGGGCAGAATCAGACCTGTGTAGGTATCGACGAGGCCCATGCTGTTCACCAGTGTGAACAGCGGCGCTAACATCACCTGAAACGGGATCATTGTTCCAAATAGAAAGAACAGGAATAAAATTCTGTTGTAGCGATTGCGCATGCGGGCCAGCGAGTAGGCGGCGAGTGCTGAGATGAAGACACCCAAAGGCACCTTGATCAAGGTCACCAGCGTCGAATTGAAAAAGGCCACATTGTAGCCGCCCCGGTCCCAGGCTGCGCTGTAGTTCTGTGGTTGTGGATCGGCTGGTGGCCAGAATGCTCCTGACGTCATGACTTCAGACACCGACTTGAAGGACGTGAAGACGATGAATATGCAAGGCGCAATCCACAATAGGGCAAATACCAGTAGAGCAATCCAGAGGACCAGAAGAACCGGATCCTTACGCAGAAGGTCGAGTTGGTCTTTCATGTCTGCATCTCCCTTTTCTGTGACCAGCGCAAATATGGAACGACAATGGCGATGGTTACGACCAGCAGCACAACCGATATGGCGCCGCCCCGTCCGAAGTCGAAGACCTGCATGGACTGGGTGTAGGCCCAAAGTGCGAGCATCTGGGTGGAATCCCCCGGGCCACCTCCCGTGAGGCCGTAGATGATGTCGAAAGCCTTGAGTGAGTGGATCAGCGATAGAACGAGAATGATGGTCACCGTCGGCATCAAGGCAGGCAGAGTGACATGCTTGAACAGCTTCCAGCGACCGGCTCCGTCAATCTGGGCTGCCTCGATCAATGATCTGTCGACCCCCTGGAGGCCCGCTAACCACAGGACCATCGAGAAGCCAACCTGTTGCCAGACATAGGCGATGAAAACGAAATAGAGTGCAATACTGGAATCGCCCAGAAAATCCGGCGTCAGGCTGGCCAGTCCCATCGAATTCATAAGTTGAGAGAACAGGCCGAAAAACGGATCATAAAGCCAGCGCCACATGGTTGCGACGGCAATGGGGGCAATGATCACCGGAAGATAGAATACGGCTCTGAGCAAAGCGCGTCCCGGCAGTGGCTGGTTTAGCCCGAGGGCCAGTAATAGCCCGATCAGGGGTGGGAAGACCAGAGACAGGATGGTCCAGATCAGGGTGTTGCGGAATGCTGTCCAGAAGACCGGATCGCTGGTCAGGACATACACATAGTTGTCCAGCCCAACGAAGGGGCGGGTTGGTGCAAGGCCGTTCCATTTCTGAAAGCTCATCATTGAGACATCGATCATCGGCCAGATCGCAAAGATCGCATAGACAAGCAGAGCTGGCCCCAAGAACAGCCATGGCTGGTTACCCAGTCTTTCAAAGAGTTTGTTCACGACTTCTCGCCTCTTTTCTTGAAGGAGGGAAGACCGCAGGTAATACCAGACAATGTGGCTCTCTACGGTCTTCCGGTTTTCCATTCAGATCTGAAAAGGGCCTATCGGTTATTGCCGATGAATGTCTGAAGAGCGTCAACGGCCTCTTGCGGTGTCATGTCGTCAGAAGATACAGCATTGATTACACGCCAGTATTCGGGGATGATCTTGGCAGGAAAAGCCTGATCGCCATTGACAAACATCTTGCTGTATTTGGCAAAGAACCCGTCCCATTCGACATTGAGAGGTGACTGCTGCCCATACTCAACCTTTGCGTTGATTGAATTGTTGGCGAACCGGCCCAGATAGCGCTGTTGCACATCGGTGGAATTGAAATAGTCGAGAAATGCTGCGGCAAGATCGGGATGTTTGGAATTGCTGGAAATGTAGTTGTATTCGGCAAAGCCATAGAGACGATCCGTGCCGGTAGGGAACACGAAGACACCCATATCGTCAGCGCGACCGACCTCGGTGATCTTGTTGACTGTCCAGCTGCCCTCCAGAACCATGGCTGCCCGATTGGCCACAAACAGGTTGAAGGACTGATTGTTGTCTATTCCCATGAATGGTTTGAGAAAATAGTTGTCGGCCCATTTCTTCATCTCGGTAAAGGAGGTCAACGCACAGGCGCTTTTGCTCCAGTCGGCTTTTAACGACATAAGCTCATCATGGCCATCAGCTCCGCACTTGGCTTCAAGAATTTCATCCATCAGGCGCATGATGTGCCAATTCACCGATCCTCCGAAGGTGAATGCCGGTATGCCTGCCTTTTTGAGGGCTTCTGCGTCAGCAACCAGCTCATCATAGGTAGATGGTTCATTCTTGATGCCTGCCTTGGCAAACAGGGCCTTGTTGTAGTAGATCGCCTCGCCCTTGAAGGTGAAGGGAACGCCGTGCAGTCCTCCAGCATAGTCATCGGCAAAGGCGGCAGCTGACGGGAGAAGGGTTTCGTTCCAATTGTATTGTTTGTAGTATTTGTCGAGAGGTAGCGACATGCCTGCATTTACATAGTCTCCGCCAAGGCCGAGACCCGCCCACGAGAAGAAAATGTCCGGCCCCTTGTCTGAACCAGCTGAAATGCGCAAGGCCTTTTTATGGTCGTCCGTTCCCCGCTGGGTCACGATCACCTGGGTGCCGGGATGCTTGGCTTCAAACTCCTTGGCGATGCTTGTGATGGCCTTGTTTGCAGCGTCTGAGCTGAAAGTGAGGGTCCAGAAATTAAGCTCTTGTGCGAAAGCACTCGGGGTGCCAATCAGAGCTGTTGCCGTCAGAAGGCCTGCGATAGAGCAGGCAAGTTTCAGTTTCATAATCAGATTCCTCCCACAGATTGGAGCAGAGGTCTGTCAGACCTCCGATCCAAAGATTCATTTGCCAATTGGAATGGGTTCCAGAGTGGTCGGTAATCGAAACTGCACGCTCGCCTTGGAGTCTTGTCGGTTTACACGCGTCAGTTTTCTGTGCCCCGAATGTTGCTCCCTTTAAGACATAACGTCTGGCACAACTGAACGCGACAATATCAGCAAGATAGAAATCACCCTTTCAACTCATTCAATCAAATTAGAGAATAAATATTCATGCAGTGAATATAATCCCTAAACGGAAGAATGATCCATAAATTCAACATTATTGTCAATTGTGCAAGGTATTTCATAAACATAACTAAAGTAGTCGGCATTTTTACATTTAGGTATAGTTGTTATCAGTGAATTTTTATTCACTATATGTAATTATATTTTCATTTCGTGCCGTTGAGGCTGGAGGCCATGAAGTGAAATCATTGCCAGATTCAGCTCTGTTGCCTGATCGCTGACCAGCTTCATGAGTTATTCCATTCTATCTTATCAGTAGCGCAGCGCGAACTCGCTCGATCTTAACGTTTGATCGATACGGCAGCTTTGTCTGCCCAATAGTCATCTGATTGCTGAGAGTGCAGCATTTTGAATGAGAAGTGGTTCGGTATATATGAATAGATTATAGCTGCTTTTGTAAGTGGATTGCTGTCTGACAGCACTTTCTTGATAAGCCAGCTTTTGTTAGGGAGGTTATCTTCTTCTCCATACCAGATCATGGCAGTGGTGAAGATGATGGTGCTGTAGAAGGCGACCACTCTGGGGCTCGGTCCGTGAGTTCATGGAATTGTGCGATTGATCCTCCTGCATCAAACCAGTCAGACGCATCGCCTTTGTCAGGCAGATTGAGGAGGGTGAGGATTTGAATTCTGTCTGCAATTCCGTTGAGGTTCTCGGCTACTGTGTCTTTGTGCTTTTGTCCGGCAGTATCATTGTCTGGTATGATGATTACATCTGCGGAGTTAAAATACTCATTTAGGGCTTTTGACCAGTTGTTTGTGCTACCTTAAATTGCAGGTTGCCACAATGCCCATAGATACCAGCCGTTCGACGTTCTTTTCGCCTTCTACGATATAGCTCGGATGGTTCAGAGCTATTGCTTCCTGAAGTTCTGGCAATCTATTTGGTACACGACGAACGCCCTTTATGCCTTGGTCCAGCCACCTTGACTGTCAGGGCGCCTTTGGAAGAATTTCTTCTCACTATTTTTATAATATCGGATTGCTTGATAGAGGAGATTTCCTTCTTCGTCACAATAGCTATTGATCTCCTCTTTGGACTGATGTGTCTCCGCTCGTTCGTCGTTATCTCCATATTTCTGATTGATCCAAATTCCAGCTTTCTTTTGGGAGCACCCGAGTTTGTCCATTACCAGATCGATGACGCCACCACCTTCACCGGTTTCGTGAATTAAATAGGAACCGCTGCTTTCTCCTGCTATTTGAACCGATAGGCTGCCATGACTTCCAAACCTTAACTCTCCATTTTGGGATAAGTACTTATTAGGTTCGCCACATAGTTCGAGGGCGACTGTTTTCATCAAATTGGCCCAATCAGTCTTCGCCCCGTCTCCACTCGATAGGCGATAATGTTTAAGCGTTCAGCCGTCTGTTGTTTGGATACGAGGATGGTTTTGGGGGGTGTCATGCCGCTTAAACCCGAAGCGGCTAACGTCTCTTGCGATTTCGCGGATTTGATTGGCTAAATCTCGATTATGCGGACATACTGCGGACATACTGCGGACATACTGCGGACATACTGCGGACATACTGCGGACGCATCCAATTTTGAGGGTGTCTTATTCCGTCTTAAGTTATGGAAAAGATTGGTGCACCCGACAGGATTCGAACCTGTGGCCTCTGCCTTCGGAGGGCTAAGGCTCCCCTCTAGGTCCATTGAAATCATTGGGTTTTTGTCGTGAGTCCTGTGCCCGAAACATGTCGTTTTTAGGCTATTTCATGGGCCAATCATGGGCGCAGGATGCTTGCGTGTTTGTCGGGGCGGATGTCTGAATAGCCATTGCCTCGGCTCCTGCAAAACGATTGGGCTGTCTTCATGATGACCCTCACATGTGACTTCCTGCGCAGTTATAGCATCAACTTCCTTTAAACGCACGCAACAGAATAGAAGAGCCAATCAACAGGTGATCGCAATCGGGATTGGCAAGGCTCGAGTTGTCTCTGTTCGCACCGTTCGTTGCCAGATTTTTCTCTGACAATCAAACACACTTCCATCCTTGATGAGAAATCTCGGTCCGGGTCTTGGCGATCAATGGGCACCGGTCGGACCGATGACCTCGTCGTGTCTTCACCACTAAACACTGGAGAAATTACCATGAAAGACCTTTTCATCAGCATGGGTTCTGACGTCTGCGTCCAGAATTTTGTCGGCAGCACCGTGCAATGTCGTGAGCTTCAGCAGGATGAAGTCGCTGGCGTCATCGCGGCAACCAGAGAGCAAGGCGGAGAGATTACGGGCTTCTACAAATTTGCTTCTGAACTGTCAGACGAAAACGAGCACAATTTTCGTCAGATCCTTGTCGCGATGGAGGCAATCACCGGTACGAGGCTGAACAGGGAATGCTTCTTTTCGGACTGGGACGATGACGATGATGATGACGACGGCTTTCCAAACATCAACTACATGCGGACCGTCACGGAAACCCAGAGCATGCTGGTCGTTGAATATTATTTTCAGCTCAATCTGAGTGATGGCAACGAAGAATTACGAAAGGGAGAGCATTTTTCCGTTTCAACAGACTATATGAGCTTCTATCTGTTTGAGCATGTCGCGGCTTTACAATAGTGGGAGCTGGTGATTGAATATGGTATGGGAAGCCTGGACTGTCTGAATTGCCCTTCAGGTTCAACGCCTTGGGGGTGACTTGTTTTCGTACGACGGATAGAAGCGGCCGACTAAATGTTCCTTGGCGCGAGGAAGGACAGAGCAATGCAGAAAACATCGAATATCCCGATGGATTATTTGCCAAACCCTCATCCCGCTGAAGTTCTGCTGGAAGAGTTTCTGAAGCCTATGAATCTGAGCCTGGATGCTCTTGCGCGGGCCGTTCAAGCTCCTTGCAGCCATATTGAAGAAATCGTTCTTGGGAAACGAGCAATTTCTGCAGATATGGATCGACGCTTTGCTAGCTACTTTGGTCTGTCCGAAGGCTTTTTCCTCGGACTGCAATCTGATTATGATCTGTTGGAACACCGGCGCGATACAGTCAAATGATCTTCGCGTCATTACTTCCGGTTCAGGACGTAGCATAGAGAAAGTCAAGTGTGGGTCTCAGCTGATCATGGTTGTCGTGGAGGAAGCTTTTTGCTGCCGCGTCCTTGATCTTGTGGTTTATGCGCTCAACCTGGCCATTCGTCCAAGGATGGTTCGGCTGGATCAAGGCTTCCTCATGCCTGATATGCAAGCCTCAGGATTTCATAAGTGCAGCGAGGCTTGCGTCGATTTAATGCGGTACAAATACATCAGAAATACATTATTTGATGTATGTGTACATCATTTGATGAATGAGAGGAATTTTGTTAGTGATTTTCTAAGTGATAACGATTATGGTGTGCAAATGCACCAGAAATAGCTGTTATGAGGCATGTGGACACCGTGAGCGGCAAGATGACAAAGGGAAGCGCTGTGCATCCCATTATCCAACACGGGCTATCAAAGCTTGGTATGGATATCGCTCTTGCCCGGCGAGCCCGCAAGCTGTCCACGTTGGACATGGCCGACCGTATGGGGGTGGACCGCGGGACGTTGCGCAGGCTTGAAAAAGGCGATCCTGGTGTATCGTTGAACACACTGGCCATGGCACTTCACGCCTTGGGAATGCTGGACCGTTTGATTAATCTCGCTGATCGCGCTTCGGATGATATCGGTCTCATGGCTGCCCATGGAGCCGTGCCAAAAAGGATCGTCAGGTCCCGGCCTGATAAAGAGGCCAGGCAGCGAGGAGCTCTCCCTGATGATACATTAAGAAGTGATCCGGAGGGCTGGTGATGGACAGGAAGGAAATCGATGTCCGCATGGGGGCGTCAGGTGTTCCCGTTGGAACGCTTGTTTGTGAGTATGATGGGCGTCGTGAGATCTCCACATTTCGCTACGCCGAAACATGGCTCAAGAACGCACGGGCTTTCCCTCTCTCACCATTCATGCCTTTGCAGGCCGCCCCTTTCTTTGGGAAGAAGGACCGCAACATGTCGTCCCTCCCCAATCCGATCGAGGATGGGGCCCCAGATTCTTGGGGCCGCAAGATCATCGAAAAGACAAGCGAGGGAGGAAACCTGTTTGACATCGACTATCTGATCGGAACTGATGATGCGCTGCGCATCGGTGCGTTGCGGTATTTTGATGCTCCGGGGGAGAAGGGGCGCGCGCTGGCCGAGGTCTCGACTGCAAAGGGAAGACCGCGCGTTCCGATGCTGCACAATATGGCTGATGTCATTCATGCTGCCAGATCGTTCGAGGCGGACCCCGATGCTTATATCGAGAAGCGTGGAGAGCTCGTCGGTGGTGACATTCTGCGCGATGCCGTCGGGTCACTCGGTGGTGCCCGGCCAAAGGTCAATGCCATCGACGAGGATGGTGCCCTTTGGATCATCAAGCTTCCAAAGCAGAATGACACTTATGCCATGGCCCGAGCGGAAGTTCTCGCACTGCGCCTTGCGAGCCTCGTTGGTATCGAAGTTGCACAAGCGCATGTGCTCAACGACGCTCCGCATTTCCCGATGATCATGGTCAAACGGTTTGATCGGACAGGAAAGAACTATGGGGCTCGTGTTCCTTACATCTCGGCCCAGACATTCGTCTCCGAATATTCAGGCGACGATCACTCCTATGAGGATATCGCGATGGCACTGCGTACGCATGGCGCAGACCCAAAGCGTGATATCCTCGAGCTTTACAGGCGGATGTGCTTCGGGATCCTGATCCGCAACACGGATGACCATTTGCGCAATCACGGCTTCCTACGAGCGCCCACCGGTTGGCGCCTGTCCCCGGCCTTCGATATCAATCCAGAACACCGGGCTGGCGGGTATCTTCAAACCGCAATTTCGGAAATTCACGGTGCGGAGTGCTCGATTGCTTCGGCTCTCGATGCGGCTCCGTATTTCCATCTGTCCGATGACGAGGCGCGGAGCATGATACGTGCAATGGCGGATACCATATTCAGTAGATGGAGAGAGATTGGTACGTCTTTGCAGATGACCTCTCAGGATCTTAACGCGATGAAGGCTGTTCTGGAAAATAGCGATATCGATCTCGCACGGAAATTCTGATCGAATGCATGACCCACAGATGCCAGCGTCGCCTTGGGTGGATCTTAAAGTGACCTTCACTCCTATGCCGAAGGTATCGCCCGCAATCATCTCTTCATTGACGGCAACAAACGAGCTGTGTTTCGATCCTGGCCTTCGCTACTGTGTATAAGTCGAAGATCAACTTCCGTATTTCCGTCGTTCGAAAGAAGCGTTTTGCTTTCATCGACCTGACGGCAGGAATTTGGATAATCTACCGTCATAAGGTGGTGGCTTCCGGCAAAACCTGGGCGGTTCAAGAGACTTGAATTGATAGAAAAATGGTCTCAGAATGGGCTTGTCTCGAAGGCAGGTGAAAGGCTTGCATCGCAAAGAGGTTCTTCAAACATGGTCACGCCATTCGATCCCAACAGTCACATTACATCTGCACGGCATTTGCAATGAACCTTGGTATCACGCAAACAGAATTGGCTAAGTTGATCGGTATTGATCGACGTTCGTTTTATACGCCATCAGGTTTGCGCAAGCTGAATGAAGCAATTCGTCCATTAATGAGCATCCTCAACTCAGCAAGCAAGATGACTGGATCCGATCAGCGTGCGGCTCTTTGGTTTAAACATCAACCGATTCCTGGTTGGGCCGGAAAAACTGCGTTTGATTTGGTGTCGGAGCGCAAATCTGACAGAGTTCTTGCCTATTTGCGGTCGGTTCAATCAGGTGTCTATTCATAAGCGCATCTGCGATGCTTTGATTGGTACATTCCTGATCAATTCTCATTGCGGCCCATGGAAGAAACGGCCCTGAGCTGACCTTCGTGCCAGATGCAGCGAATGCTCACTCTCAGTCACATTGATGCTGTTAAGTGGGGGCGTCCACCCCATCGCTTACCCTGCAAAGTGGACATTGGATCAAAGCACTCTTTGAAGAAGTGAGCTTCCTCCCCGCCAAAGATGCTTAAGATATTGACTCCGTTCGATCCGACGCAAGGCAAGGGGATACCTCAGTTGAAGAACGACCAATCAACGTCCGCGGCAATAGGGTTCGAATGTTCAGACGGCTTGTGACCAGACTGGCCATTGCAAATTGGGAAGCAACCACAGTGATTGAGAAAATCGCTCAAGAAGAAGCTTTCAATGTCAAAAAGGTTCTCATTTCCGTAGTTCCTGAGAACTTCAGCAGAGTAGTACGTAAACTTCACCCTCTGCGTCTTTGCGTAGTTGCTAATTCCCACGTTGCCGGATTGGCCGGACAAATGGCCGCCAAGCCTCTTGAAAAGGCTGTTTTGTTTTGACTCGCTCATCCCAATGTAAATCAGCTTTGAGTTCGCGAAGGGATACGCGATTTCACTTTCGGTCAAATAGATGAAGTAGATGCCCGCAAGGCCGCGAACAAACTTGATTTCTTGCTCGTTAAGATTGTATGTTTGTGTGAATAGTATTCGCATTTTTCAATACTAAACAAGGGGGCAGGCCTTGACCACCGAAAACATCAAAACAGCCTCCGAGGTCATTACCGAGTTCCTCGACACTCAGGCTAAGGACGAATCCCTTGACGCGGACACCGTGGCCGCTGTCAGCGCTCTTCGGAAGGATGATGATCTTAGCAAGGTCAAGCTGCTGCGGAAGCTGGAAGAGGCGCGCAAGGCCGTACTCAAGGCTGATGAGGCGAACGCTGAGGAGTCCGGTGATGACTAGAGTTCGCAAGATCACCCTCTTGCGCTTTCGCGGGGCCCGCTTCGAGCTCCCCATAGACTTTTCGAACAAGTACAGAAGCGTTGCAATCTACGGCGAGAACGCTTCCGGCAAAAGCACAATCACAGACGCCTTGGAGTGGTTCATCCGCGGTCGGGTCGATCATCTTTGGAAAGAAGACTGCTATGAAGCGTCTTTGCGTAACGTTCTAGCCGGTGCTGAAGGTGACAGTACAGTTGAGATTGTCTTTGACGGAAAAGATCGAAGTGGTGTCAAGGCGCTTTCCGCCGAGCTCAAATCCACGACGAGCTATGCCAACGAGAATGTCGCTCAGCTTGTCGCAGACTTAAACGGCGACAACATCATTTTAAGGCATGCGGACATTGCCAATTTCTTAGAGAAGGCTAAAGGCAAGAAGCGTGAAGCGATAGCAGATATTATTGGCTATAGCGAAATCACGAAATTTAGAAACGTCCTTTTGCAAACGAAGAACCAACTTGAAAAAGAGACTGAATACACGACCGCAAAACAGCAGATTCAGCGTCTTCAATCCGGGATGATTGCGGAAGTAGAGCAGGTTGTTCCTAACAGAAAAGAATTCTACGGCGTGGCCGCAAAGATCATGAAGCCATTTGATCTTAAGACAGAAGTTACGGACGAAGAGTCCTACACAGAAGCTTTAGAAGAGCTGCGGGGACAGGGTAGCAGCGAAGAAAAAATACGCCTGGCAGAACGGCTCGCGCTGCTTGAGAAAGCTTGCAGTGAACTCGTCGCCGACATTGATCAACTCTCGAAGGATGCCACGGCATTTACGGATAAATATAACGCCCTCGCTAAGGAGAGCGACAACGTCAACAAGCTTCGGCTTAGTGACTTTCTGACGCGCGGCAAGGCCGTCCTGGACGACAAAGTCTTTACCGATCCGCAGTGCCCATTTTGTTTAGAGCCCTACAAGCTTGCGCAACTTCAGGAGGAGATCGGCAAGCGCCTTGAAGCGTTAGAAGCGCTGCAAAAGGAGCTTGATGAAGCAGGCACTCTCAAGGATGCGCTTGCCGAGACAGTCACCAATGCGGGCGTCAAGACGAAAATCATCATGGAGACGTATTCCGATCTGGAGGAATTTTCTTCGCTGATCGAGGCTGTCAAGTCTGCGCGCCTCAAGCTGCGCGAATATCTGAAAGATCTGAAATCCGCCTTTGATGGCAAGAAGGTTTTCGAGGCCCCCGCTGATTTCGATGCCGAACTGAAGGCGTTGCGTGCAGGATCGGAAACGGCTTCGGAGCAAGCCAAAGAAGCCGCGAAGAAGCTGCAGCTCACGGAGCTGGAGAAGAAGGTCGCCGCTGCGCTGACCAGGCTCAAAACCGTCAGCGATCAGATGAACGAATTAGAAAGCTATCAAAATATAAAGGGTGCTTACGAATCTCAAATCATCTCGCTTTCTTCAATGCTGGATGCCTTCATCAAGGTTCAGAATGGGGCACTGCAAGCCGTGCTGGATACGATCAGCGATGATGTCGGGACGTTCTACACGGCGCTTCATCCCAAAGAGAGCGTGGACAAAGTGCGCCTGACTATGGTCGGCGATGAAGGTGTCGAGTTCCAGTACACGTTCCATGGCAAGCCGACCCAACCGCCACGCAAGTACCTAAGCGAAAGTCACCTGAATAGTCTTGGCGTGGTGTTGTTCCTCGCCAACGCCCGCATTTTCAACAAGCACTCCAAATTTTTGGTGCTGGATGATATCGTCACAAGCTTCGATACATCGCATCGGCGCAGGCTCTTACGCCTTCTGCGCGACGAGTTCTCCGACTGGCAAATTATCATCCTCACGCACGAGAACATCTGGTTCGACATCATCAAGAGAGAGATGAGGCAGCATGGCTGGATATTTCATGAGGCTCGGTCCGACGGTGCAAATGGCATCCTTCTCGAAAACAGCCCCGCGACGCTGAAAGAAATCATCGGACAGAAGAAGGGCAAGGAAGACGTTACCAATGACCTTCGCAAGCTACTGGAGCTTACCCTCAAGAACATATGCCAGGCTCTTGGGGTCAAGGTGGCCTTCCGCTTCAACGACATCAACGAAAAGCGCATGTCCGATGAGCTGATCAGTGCATTGAGATCAACTTTGAAGGACAAGTCACCCGATCTGCTGGATACGCAAATCTTCTCCAATTTGGCAGGCTCGGCCCTCATCGCCAATCTGGTCTCTCACGATAACGCCGACAAAATTGTCGGCGAGGACATCGATGTGTTGCTGGAAGATATCGAGAAGCTGGTCGCCCTCTTTGTCTGTGAGGATTGTGGCCGCCATATTCGCGCAGATGTCGATGTGCCCGGTGAGAAAGCAATTTCGTGTAAGTGTGGGAAGTCTCGATTGCCTTGGAAAACTTAAGTGCTGCGAGACATGCTTAACCTGAATTCGCAAGTCACGCGATTGGCAGACAAGCCGGAGCGACTGCAAAGTCTAAGCAGAAGTGCAGATAGACCGGTTTGAACGTCGATCGGATATGGTGAATACAGCATCTTGGTCTGCTAGGTGTGCGGACAGCTTCAAGCTATCGGGAGGTCTTCGATGGATAACCCACATGCAGCGGCTACAAAATTTGCGGCAGATTTTGGAGCGATGGAATATGCCCTAAAGAGAGCGCCAAAGTACCGCCGAAAAGACAAAGCGATCGCGGAGGCGGATTGGGACGCATTTGCGAGAGATTTGGGGCAGGAGTTTTTCGATCATGTCGTAAAGTCTGGGGTTGCAAAAACACTGATTAGCGAGCCACCGCGCCGCCTTTTGGCAAACATGCAGTGGGATCCGCCTAATCCTGGCCCACTCGCAAATGTTGCGCAACTCATAGTCAATGGTGTCTGTCGCGTGAGAAATAGTTACTTCCATGGCGAAAAATTCACAGGTGGACCCGCTGGGCAATGGGAGCGCGACGCCAAGCTCATTGAGGAAGCTCATGCCGTACTTAAGGAGGCTCAAAAATTCGCATTCAATCAGCCCGGAAACGTTGTTGCTCCCGCTTAGATAGCCTAAAATCGTAGCCCGTCTGTCTTCATTTGAATCTTGGCTCAGCCAATTCGAGTGTCCGGAAAGCGGGCTGCGGCCGCAGCATCCGAAGGCCGCTCTCAAGGTCGGCAAGGGGCCGTTCACTAGACTTTGCAAAGTCCGCTGCCTGCGCGTTTCTGTCGTTGGTGATCGGCGCAGCGAACTTCCTCTTTCCGCCCATTCTGTTGAAAAATTAAGTGTTGCAGCGCAAAACGGAGGGCAGTTTTGCGAGGCTCGACGCCCCCCTCATGCCGGTGTTGGGAGCAACTTTGCCATTTTGCGCAGGTTCTGCGCTGTGGCTGCTAGTGTGAACTCGTCTTTTGCTCCATTTGGGCCTCGAAGACGCAGTCTATTCAGCCCAATGATCTTCTTCATGTGAGCGAACAGCATTTCCACTTTTCGCCTGGCGTGCCTCGAAGCAATATAGGCATCGATATCCGCCAGATCGCGGGCAAAGTGTCGTGCTCGTTCATGGATTGATCTGGCGATGTGTCGGGTGGCTGTGTTGGTAAAGCATCTGAACTTCAATGCGCAGTTCTGGCAGTCCGCTTTGGCAGCGCGATATCGGATGTTTTCATCGCCCTGCACCTTGGGCCAGACCGTCTGGAATTGATGACTGCTAGGCAGCAGGTCTTTGCCATCGGGGCAAATGTATCGGTCATTCTCGTAGTCGAATTTGAAGTCGGCCCTCGAGAATGTCTGGTCGAGCCGCTGCGATCTGTCGAGAACCGGAACATGTGGCTCGATACCTTTTTATGAACGAGCCAAGCAAGTGTCTCGGCATTGCCATAAGCCCCTCTGCGATGCAACGGGCCAACACCAGTTCTAAGAGGTAGCGGAAAAGATCACTATCCCGGAAACGGCCATGTCTATTCTAGGAAAATGTCGAATGGTCAGGAACAGGGTCATCCAAGTCCAAACGGCAAAACCATCTATAGGCCAGGTTCAGGTGAACTTCCTCACAGATGTGCCGCTCAGAGCGAATGCCCATAGTAGCCGACCAACAACATCCGGATCATCAGTTCTGGATCAATCGAAGGACGACCCTGGCTGCTGTAATAGGGAGCGAGGAAAGATCTGACTTCACTCAGATCGAGAAAGTGGTCGATCTTCCTGAGCAAATGATCAGCAGGAACGTGATCTTCAATCGAAAACTTATAAAAGAGTGCTGCCTGCGCAACTTGCCTTGGCCCCAGCATTCGCAAATCCCCCCCCCTTATCCTAAAAGGATTGAATCATGAGCAAGCGATTACTTCAAGAGCGACTTTTTCAACACCATTGGCCCGATTTGTCAATTCACCCGACTGTGTTCAATGTACTGTAAACAGTCGGTCTCGAGATTGCGAAGATCTTGGCCAAGTCGCTGATAGAGTGATCCCCCGTCTCATGGATCAGTTTAAGTTCATTCTGTTGTTTCGGAGATAGCTTCGGCTGTTTCCCGCGCAACTTACCCTTGGTTTTGGCAATTGCCATGCCTTCCCTCGTTCGCATTCGAATCAAGTCTGCCTCGAATTCGGCAAAGGTGGCCAGAATGTTGGAGATCATCTTGCCCATTGAGTCTGCTGGGTCATAGATGGATTGTTCCAAGGCCAATTTTACACCTTTGCTTTCCAACTGGTGAGCGATTAGACGGGCATCAGGAACGGATCGCGCCAAGCGATCCTCTTGCGGATACAGAGCACAGAGAGATTTGAATTTCTCGGTCCATTTTATTCAGCTTGCCGAGAACCAAAAACGTGCTGCACGACGACTGCCGCTGCGCCTGCCGTCCAATAATAATTTGCCTTATCAGGAATTATCGCCGGGCCTTGCTCGCGATAATAATGTTCATCAAGCGCCCGTTTTAAGGGTCTGAGGAAAGTATCGCCAAAAGCAGTGCTTTCTCCTCCGAGTATGATGCATTCGTGATCTACAAGTGTATTCCATTCAGAAAGGTACCGGCCCAGTACAGATCCTGCCTCTTCTACCAGCGCAAGTGCGGAGGCATTCTCTTGCTGAACCGCTTCTTCGAGGCAAATGCCTTGCTTCAATTCTTTCCAACGCTTTTCCAGGGCCGTAACTGAAAAGAAGGTTTGTAGACATCCCTGCCGGCCGCATTCACAACGTGGGCCATCGAGTCTGTATTGAATGTGACCGACTTTGCCTGCATTCCCTATTTCACCGCGCCAGATGCTGCCATTTATCACAGATGCAAAGAAAATCCCTTCGCCCACGGCAAAGACACCAAAAGATTTTTTCTGCTGCCCAAGGCCGAAGAGATAATGTGCCAGAGCAAAGGCGAGAGTGTCGTCTTCCACAAAGACCGGAAGATTCAACGCATTGCTCAGCATTTCGCCGATTGGGACATTGTGCCAATTGAAGCGAAAACTGCGGATGCACACGCCCTTCGCTGTGTCGAGATGAGCTGGCATGGTCCAGCCTACACCCAAAATGGGTTTGCTTTTCTTGCTGTTGGCCTTGAGTAGCTCCTCAACGACGGACTTTGCCTTGCCAACCACGTAATCCGGTTCATGACGTTCCAAGAGAATGCTACGTTGATCAACGGGCTCCATTGCCAGATCTGTAAGAATGCACTCCAATTTGTCCTGGCTGAGCTTCAGTCCGATCGCCCAGTGTTCTCCCTGATTTAGCCTCAGGGGAACCGGTTTTCTGCCCGCTCCATTGCCTTGCGGCTTGTCTTCGATCAGATAGCCGTCTGACAAAAGCTCCTTCACAACGAACCCGACGGCAGCTGCAGAAAGACCGGTTCGGATCGCAAGTTCGGCGCGGCTTAACCCCCCAGTCCGTCTAATGATATTGAGGATCATTTGCCGGTTGATTGCCCGTCCTGCCTTTTGATCAATTTTCTGAGCGTCATAATTGTTCATTGCGCGAAATTCTGTCTAAGCGGTTTGCGAAAGTGTCACAGGCGATCCCAATGTATTTTCTGGATTGAATGGACCCGGACTATTGCTGTCATTGCATAATTACAATTCCAAAACGGAAACGCCATATGCATCAAGTGTGATGTTTGAGCTTACCTCGGTTCCGGTGAGCAAGTCCTTTGTGGAGAACGGAATTGCAACGTCGACCCGGCTCTCCGTCGTGTTGATAACAAACAGCATGCGGCGGCCATCATCTGCAAAGCGTTCGGTAACTTCGATTCCATCGGGAATCTTAGCAAGCAACGGAGTGATCTTGTTGTCCTGAC
This sequence comes from uncultured Cohaesibacter sp., assembly GCF_963664735.1. NCBI lineage: Bacteria > Pseudomonadati > Pseudomonadota > Alphaproteobacteria > Hyphomicrobiales > Cohaesibacteraceae > Cohaesibacter > uncultured Cohaesibacter sp. The sequence goes on from NZ_OY761553.1 coordinate 4,181,735, forward strand.
AAAGGATGTCTGCGAGTTTTGCGGCGATTTCTTCGGTCAGATAGGTCGCGAGATAAATCGCCTGTCCCGTACCCAAATGGCGCACTGTCATGGCCGGCTCGCTCTCAAGGAAACGAGTGGACCATTCTGCCATAGCATCCGTTCCGGGTTGCAAGATCAGCTTCTCGTAAAGATGGGCTGCCTGAAACTCCGTATTTCCTTCTCGGAACAGATATTGGCGGCCGACCGAGCAGCCCGGCTTGCGCTTTTGACCCGCCGGGGAGAAGCCTTCTTCCGATGCTGGCGATTCAAAAAGACCGTCCGTACCGGGCGCAGCAACTCTGCCAAATTCTTCAACACGGACGCCCATCAGGTCAGAGAGATCATCTCCGGGAGCCAATTCGGTGTGGATGTGATTGTCTCGAGTGCGCGTCGCCGAAAGAGCCGAGACAATCAGTGTCCCACCGCCTTCGACAAATTTGCGGCAATTTGCGCTCCAAGCGGTATCCCACATCATGAAATGGGGGACGTACAGTGCCTTTAGTCGGGAGAGCTCGTCTGATGGATGGATAAAGCCGGTTGCGATGCCCCGCACGTATAGTTCTTTATGCAACAGGATGCCGTCCTCCTTGGGTGAGGGAAGCCCCATCGGGTAGGTGCGGTAGGCTTCTTGATTGTCGTAGTCCACTCCAGCAATACCCACATCCATTCTGACCGAAGTGCCAAGTAGTTTTTGCTTCAGCCCAGCAATATCGGAAGCGAAGTGTTTGGCTTCGTCATAGCGGCGACGTGCAACATTGTCATGGTCGATGAGACCCATCCAGTAAATCTCCGCACCGAAGTGGGCGGGTTTCCAGCGAAAGAACATGAGCCCGTCCGCGCCCCTTGCAACGGAGCTGAAGGCCATGCGGCGCATCTCGCCGGGCTCAGGGTTCATGGTCGAAAAAGTCGGCTGACTGCCCAGACCCGAAGTCTGCTCGGGTACGATGAAGTTGCCGCTGTAGGCTCTGAACCAGTCCAGATGCAATGCCTGGGTATAGACATGCCCGCCGTTGCGCTGCATCTCGTCATGCAGCATCGGGTAGACGTCATAGCCCATGAAGTCCAGATCTTCCGCGAAGGAACCGCGAAGATCCATGTCCTCTAGCACACCCAGATTGTGAAAGACGAACCAGTCAGAATTCGCCTGTCGCAGGATCTCGACCTGATCACGCTGGAAGGAAGCAGTCGCATCTGCGAGAAAGCGGTGATAGTCCTGCCGATGGCCGGGAGAGACCTGTCCGGGAGCCATCGGGAATGGCAGCACAAGCTGGTCGAAATTGTCATAGGATGTTGCCCAAAAGGCACCGCCCCATGCGTCGTTCAATGCGTCAATTTCTCCATATTTCAGATGGCACCATTTCTTGAATTCTATCTGGCAGCTTTCCGAAAAGCTTAAGGACGCGGTGGTGTTCAGTTCATTGTCTGTTTGCCAGCCAATGACGTCGGCGTTGGTTTTGTAATGCTCCGCCATACCGAGCGTGATCCGGCGAGAGTGATCTCGCAGAACGGGACTCGTCGTGTCGCAATGCTGGCGTGAACCATGGCTTGCCGTGCGGCCATTGGCATCAACACGCAAGACTTCCGGGTGCGCCGCTGTGAGCCAACGCGGAGGCGTCGCGGTCGGCGTGCACAGGATGGTTTTTATGCCGTAGCGGCCGAGTAATTCAATGGCGCGGTCAAACAGGTCAAATTCAAAATGACCCTGATAAGGCTCCCAAAGATGCCAGGCAAATTCCCCCATTCGCACCGTGTTGAACCCTGCCTCTGCCATTCTTATGGCATCCTCTTCCCACGTGCTTTCGTCCACATGTTCGGGATAATACGGGACGCCCATGATGAAGTCGTCAAGGTTGATCGGGCGCCAAACAGACAGGTCCTTTGGTGACGTCTTTTTCATTGTTTCTCTTCCTGCAATTCAGTGCGGTTGCCTTGATCGGCGGTCTTGGGCGTGGAGATCGTTCGGCCGCCGGGGCCAAACAGATAGGCTTTTTCCAGATCAAACCCCAGAGAGGTCTCCAACCCTGTGGGCAGGGCGGCTCCATTCTGATCACATACAGTCACGTCGGTGGTGCCCGTATCCGACCCGACTGTCTGCAGACCATCCACGGTAAGATAAAGAACAGTTTCCCGTCCGAGCTGCTCTGAAAGACGAATTGAGCCGGAAATTTGAACGTCGCTAGCACTAACCTTTGTCTTCGACATTCGAAAATGTTCCGGCCTGACCCCTAGCGAGACCGTCGAGCCAACGGCAAGGCCGTGTTCAGCAACAAGATTGGACATCGACACAAGAGGCAAGTCACCGATGCGTAGGCGCACATTTTCATGGCTTATCTGCTCAACAACCCCTTCGAAAAAGTTCATGCGTGGTGAGCCAAGAAACGATGCGACGAACTGGTTGGCAGGATTGTGATAGAGCTCAAGAGGCGCGCCAACCTGTTCGATCTTGCCAGCGCGGAGCACAACAATCCGGCTTGCCATGGTCATTGCCTCAACCTGATCATGGGTTACATAGATCATGGTCGCGTTCAGGGATTTGTGCAGAGTGGCGAGTTCCACGCGCATTTGCGTGCGCAGGGCGGCGTCCAGATTTGACAGGGGTTCGTCAAACAGGAACACATGCGGCTGGCGCGTGATCGCCCGTCCGATGGCGACCCTTTGTCTCTGACCACCGGAGAGCTGGCCCGGCTTTTTGTCCAGAAGGCTCTCGATACGAAGAATTTTAGCAGCTTGCTGGACTGCTCTTTCTATTTGCTCTGCGGGTTGTTTCATGATCCGCAAGCCAAAGCCCATATTCTCGCGCACCGTCATGTGCGGGTAGAGGGCGTAGGACTGAAAGACCATGGCGATGCCGCGATCTCCCGGTTCTTCGTGGGTTGCGTCCTTTCCGGCGATTTCAATCGTGCCGTTGGATACCTCTTCCAGCCCTGCGATCGATTTCAGAAGCGTCGATTTTCCGCATCCAGACGGGCCAACCATGACGACGAATTCGCCGGGCTTGATGTCCAGATTGATATTCTGGAGTGCGTGAAAATCGCCGTAGTGTTTGTTGACATTGGTCAGGGTTACATTAGACATCTTGTTTCCTTTCGACACTCACCCTTTGACCGCGCCCATTGTCAGACCCGATACGAAGTGTTTTTGCATCAGGAAGAACATCAGCACGGGCGGAATTGCGACAATCAGCGTTGCAGCGGAAATGATGTTCCAGGACGAAACCCATTCCCCTCTGAGATTGGCAAGACCAGCGGTGACAGGCTTGACGGAATCCGTCTGTGTGAGGACGATTGCCCAGAAATAGTCATTCCAGATAAAGGTGAAGAGCAGGATGGTCAGGGCGGCCAGTGCCGGTCGGACCAGAGGGACAACAATCACCATCAGAATCTGAAAGGGAGATGCGCCTTCAGCGCGGGCGGCCTGAAACAGCTCATTTGGCAAGGCGCTGATGAAGTTGCGCATGAACAGGGTTGCAAAGCCGAGCTGGAAAGCCACATGGAACATGATCAGGGCGCCGAAGGTATCGTATAGCCCAAGCGCGACCATCAGATCCCTTACCGGGATCATGAAGATTTGATGCGGCATGAAGTTTCCCGCAATGAAAATCGCAAACAGCAGGGTGGAGCCCTTAAAGGGATAGCGCGAGAGCACGAAGCCGGTCATCGTAGAGAGAACCAGAACGGCCAACACAGCTGGCAGGGTGATGATCAGGCTGTTCTTGAAATAGAGCAGCATGTCTGTCTGCTCGAAGACGGCCTTGTAATTCTCTAGGATGTTGAACTCGGTTGGCCACCCCCAATAGTTGCCTGCCATGATGTCCTGAAAGGTTCGGAAGGAGGTCATAATGATCGCCAGCATGGGCAGTAACCAGAGAAGCAGGATGAGCCAGACCGCGGCCATATAGATGATGCGGCCGGTGCTGTTCTTTTCTGAAATGGGACGAGGATACATGGTCAACCTCCATTTTCATTTTTGAGAAGGCCGGCGAGGTACCAGACGATGAAGATCATCATGATCGCAAACAGAACCGTCGCAATCGCTGCTCCATATCCGAAGCGATAGGAGAACAGGGATTCTTCATACATTTCATAGGCAAGAACACTGGAAGAGCCGAAGGGGCCGCCAGAGGTCATCACGGAAATGACATCAAAGGAACGCAAGGCTCCGATCATCGAAATGGCAATCGCAATAAAGCTGACCTGTTTGAGTTGGGGTAGGATGATATGTCTGAGCATCTGCCATCCACGGGCGTTGTCCACGCGTCCGGCCCCGATGATTTCGGTGTCCAGATTGTTAAGGCCTGCCAAAAAAAGCACCATGCAGAAAGCGACCTGAGGCCAAAGGCCGGCAAAGACGACGGCAAAGGTCACATATTCTTCGCTTGAAAGCAGGGCCGGTGCCTCAGATCCAAACAACCCGAAAACTTTGGCTAAGAGACCGAAAGTGGGGTCGTAGAACCAGGTAAAAATAACGCCGACAGTGACCATCGACAGCACCAGCGGCATAAAGAAGAGTGACTTTGCGATGCGCATTCCCGCAATCTTCTGATTCACCAACAACGAGATGGCGAGACCGAGCGGAGGAGCAAGCAAGAAGACGATGAGCCAGATGGCATTGTTCTTCAGAGAAGTCCAGAATTGCGGGTCATGCCACAATTCGAGATAATTTTGTAATCCGATAAAAACGGGATCACCAAAGCCATCCCACTGGAACATCGAAATCCAGAATGTTCTGAAGGCAGAAAAAACAATGACAACAAAAAACAAGATTAGTCCGGGTGCGAGAAGCAAGACCGGCGTCAGCCGTTCTGTAGTCCTGCGTTTGGTCTTGGCCATGATGCAGTCCTTGTAGTCTTTAGTGTCTTGATCGTTAAGAGGCTGAGCAGGCAGCCAGAATAGCAAAGATACTCTGACTGCCTTGGGGGATCAGATTGAGCCGTAAGCCCGTTGCCGGGCACGCTCAATCTGGGGGAGGATGCGATCGATGCGATCTGGGTGAACCATGAATTCCTGGAACCCTTTCATGCCAGCCTGTGCCACATCGGGGTTGGTATCACGATCGTAATATTGTGAGGTGCCATCGACAGACTTCATGGCATTAATTGCCATGGCGATAATCGGATCATCGCTCAAATTTATATCTGTACGGGCTGGCGGGTTACCATCCGGCTTGATGTATTCCGCTAAATTTTCTGGTTGGTAGAAGAAGGAAAGGAATTCCCGGGCGACCTCGGGATTGGGGGCCTGTGCAGGGATATGAATGGAATCAACTGAGAAGTCTTCATAGCGCCCGATGGATGAATCAATGGTTGGGAAAAGTTTGAACCGAATTTGATCTGTTTCTTCTGCTGGTGTGACCTGTTTTACAAAGCTACCCAGATCAAGCATGGCGGCTCGCTTTTGCACCATGGCCGAAGCTGCCTGTTCCCAGGCGTAGGAGGTGGCGTTTTCGGTAAACAGTCCCGCATTGATGAGCTCTGCCCATTTGTTCAGAACTGACGCGACTTTAGCGTCTGTGTAGGCAACCTTGCCCTCCATAAGTGCTTTATGGAATTCGAGTCCATTGATGCGCAGGTTCATATGATCGAACCAACCGCCAGCAGGCCACATGTTTTTGATGCCCATGCTGATCGGCGTCAGGCCGGCAGCTTTAGCCTTATCGCCCAGTGTAAAGAAGTCGTCAAATGTTTCGGGGGGCGTCAGGCCGAATTCATCAAATGTATCCTGACGATAGAACAGGCCCCACAAAATACCCGCAACCGGTAGGCCATATTGCTTGCCATCAACGGTCACTGCCCCCATTGCAGGGACAACGTCTGCCCATTTTTCCTTAGCAACCAGATCCGTGATGTCGGCGAAGAGATTGCGTTTCACAAATCCCTGCATCCGCTCACCGGAGAACCAGAAGCAAATATCCGGTGGGCTTGCGACAAGATAATTGCGAATAGCAGTTTTGTGAGCCTCGTGATCCATATTGTTTACCGAGACTTTTACGCCGGCAGTCTTGCCAAAATCATTGGCTATTCTCTCCAAAGCAGCTCGCTGCATCGGGTTGCTTCTATTAGAGATGATGACCAATTCACGCGTTTTGGCAATAGCTGGCACCGCAAGAGATAGTGAAACTCCTGCGGTTGCGGTCAAAAATGACCTTCTAGATAAAATGATATTTGCCATAGTTTCCTCCATTTACGGCTCGCCCAAACCATCACATGAGCAAAGTTAGGTGTCAAGTTAATTTATTAAATTAATTAATATGACATTCTCTTTTTTGTGGCAGGCGTCCACCCCATCGTTTACGTAGCGAACGTCATTCTTTTCGAGACGCTAGAACGCCTCGTTGATCTGATAATATCGGGTCAGAGGTGCAGACTTATCGTAGAGACGAAGCGTGAGCTGAAACGACGATCAGCGATAGTGGTTACCATCGGCCACATGAAAACAGATGGAAGACTTGGCTGGAACTTCCTCAATGGCATAGATGGCGATGCCATCAGCGCCCTATCGGCAGCTGCTGGCCACAACCGGCACCTGAACCTTAATGCTCTGGTGTTATTTGGCATGGTTTCGCTGGTTCATTGAGGGATTCTCTTACGGACGCATTAAGGGTCAATTCCCAACTAACTGAGGTTGGTCATGAATACGTGATGCAAACCTGTCTTAATCATCACGGATACTCTACAGATCACTTCTCTGGCGAGGAAACCTAATTTCCACTACCAACCCGTGAGGAAGATTATCTCTGATCGACAAACAGCCTTCGTGCGCGTGGGCTATTCTCTGAGCAATCGACAATCCTAGGCCAAGTCCACCACCTTTGTCCGGATCTCTGGATGGATCTGCCTTGAAAAATGGCTCTACGACTTTTTGTTTGAGGGTGTCAGGTAGCCCCGGACCCATATCTCGAACCTGAATTGAAACGAAATCTTCGTCAACCTGCCCAAGCAGAAGCTCAATTTCATTTGAATAATGCGAGGCATTGTCGATAAGATTTGCGACAGCGCGAGTGATATTTCGTGGTTGACACATGCATATAAGGCGAGAAGGCCCAGAGAATGAAACCTTCACGCCGATATCCGTGAAATCAGAAGTTATCGTTTGCAAAAGACTGCTCAAATCGAGTTTCTTGAATAGGACAGAAGAGTTAGGCTCTACCGTTTTCAGATACAGCATGGTTTCATCAACCATCGAAGTGAGAGTCGAAATGTCTCGCAACAACAACGGCCTCAAGTCAGAATCAAGCGATCGTTCAGCACGCATGCGCAACCTTGTTAGCGGCGTACGAAGATCATGCCCAAGAGAACGCAGCATCATCGTTCTTTTTTCCGCCATGCCTCTGACACGCATTTGCATCGTGTTGAGAGAGTCTCTTAAACTGCAAAATTCCAAAGCCCCTTGTGTTTCAAACAGCTCTTGAGTGTCTTCAAGCGCGCTGATCCTTTGTGCTTCTTCCGCAAATTTAGAAATTGGAGCTGTGAAAATATAGCTCAAATAGTATGAAAGAAGCAAAATAGGAACAATAACCAAGCAAGTGATAATCATAACCGGTAAAAACGACCATACTTGGTATTCGTTCTGAAGTAGATTTTTATAGAAAATTATGGAGTATGAATCGCTAATTCTAATTTTTATTATATCTGTATTATTATTACCAATATCATGTCTTATTTTTTCAATTAAAATATTCAAATCAACATTGTTGGCATGTGAGGGAAACCTAAGATCGATGTCATCGGAACTCAAATCGTCAGTTACCCTGACGGACAATCCAAGTCGTGATGCCGCATCCTCAATGAGCTTTGGTTGCCCCTCAGAACAATAATTGGCGCATTGCCCTGCAATCAGGAGGATTTTCCCCGCCTGAGACAAGAGCGCTTCCTGCTGCTTGTGACGCGCCTCGCGCAATGTGCCGTGAATGGACGCAAAAGAACCGAGCAGGGCTATAGGGATCACTGCCAACAGGAAAATCTGCGTTCTCATCGATGAAAAATGCAAGCGAGTGAACATCATAGCCGCGTAATCGCCGGAGTGAACAAATAGCCTCCCAGACGCACTGTTTTGATCAATTTCGGCTTTTTTGCATCAGGTTCAAGCTTTTGCCGCAGGCGGCTGACATGAACATCAATGCTGCGTGGAACCGGGCCAGCTGATCCCGCATGCGTGAGTGCCAGTAACTTTTTGCGTGTCATCACCTGACCCGAATGCTGACAAAATGCTAGCAGCAGATCAAATTCGGCCGTTGTCATGGTGATCTCCACACCATCCGGATCATACAGTTGGCGGGTATTGGGCTCGAGCCTCCATCCGAGAAAGGACAAGACCGACTGGGTTTCTTGATGCGGATTGTTGTAGGACGCCCTCCGAAGCAATGATTTCACGCGTGCCACCAATTCGCGCGATTTGAAAGGCTTTGTAACATAGTCGTCAGCTCCGAGTTCCAGTCCGACGACCCGATCTGTATCTTCGCCCATTGCAGTGAGCATCAGTATGGGAGTTTTACGGGTTGTTCGAATTCTTCGGCAGATACTGAAGCCATCCTCGCCTGGCAACATGATATCTAGAAGGATGAGATCAACACGGCCCCTGTTCAGCAAATTGTCGAGCTCTATGCTTGAGGCAGCCAAGGAAACTGAGTACCCGTTTTCAGATAGGAGTTCTGCCAGCAATTGTGCGATGCCGGGGTCGTCCTCGACCACAACCAAGTGCGCAGCCGCAAAGGCGTCTCCTGCCCTTTCTGAGGTCATGTCAATCATGACTACCATCTTTCAGTGTCTTCGCTGCCGGAACAATCATTGCAGAAACACTATACTCTATAAAGAAATTTACCCGCTGTTACATCATTTGCAACAAAACTTAACATTTCAAAACACACCGAAATGGCGGTCGTGGGATAATCACTCGAGTTACAACGCCAAGGGCGAAGTGTTTCGTGTTCAACTGAATGCGGCTTTATTGGAGAAAATCTATGAAATGTGTTCCGCTTGGGCTTAAGCTGCTTCAGGTCAGTTTGTCAATCGGCATTGCGGGTGTTGTCTGTCATCCCGCAAGACTACTTGCCGCAGACCTTCCGTCGGAGGGAGCAATCTACAGCGAACCTCAGTCTAGCGGAACAGAAAATCAGCCCGACAACTGGAATCTGGTTCTGGGGGGCGGAGCTTTGCTTTCGTCGGAATTTGAAGGATCGGACAAATTCAAGGGTACGCCGTTTCCGGTGGTTTTCGCTTCCTACAAGGACTGGATCTTTTTTGACCCTAGCGGATTGACTGCAAGTGTTTATCAGACAAATGGGTTCAGTTTAGCGGTTCGGGCAGGTTATGACCTGGGTCGCAAGGAAGACGATTCCGACTATCTCAAGGGGATGGGTGATATCGATGCTGGTGGTGTGGTTGGTGCTAAACTCGATTATCGCGTTGGCGATTTCGGAGTCTATTCTTCGGTCGATAAAATCGTAGGCGGAAGCGATGGTCTCCAGGCAAAGATAGGAGCAGAGGTCTCGCACAGCTTTGACCGATTTAGGATTGGTGCCGGTGTCTCCACGACATGGGCAGATGACCAGTATATGGAAGAGTATTTTGGCGTCTCATCAGCTCAGTCGCTGCGATCAGGCTTGCCGACCTATGAAGCCAAGGCCGGTTTCAAACGTGTCGACTTTACCGCCTCTGCCACTTACCAGATCACCGATCACTGGTTGGTCCGGGGTGAAGCTGGTGTCGGTCAACTCCTTGGCGATGCTGCAGATAGTCCGATAGTGCAAGACAAGTTTCAGCCATCCGGGATGCTGTCGATTGGATACAAATTCTAAACTTTTTCTCTGCTGGTTGCGGTTTGGCAAGGCAAGCGTGGCATCACATCGAGTGATGTTTGTCTTGCACATCTGTTCAGGACGTTCGCATTAACAAGATACGTTTTACCAATCCCCAATTTCTTCAAATCACACTAATGTCAATCTATCGGGCTTTTATTCTTTGCGAGTTAAGCTTCCACAACGTGGCGCTCGATCAACTATTTCGAGAATGGCAAAAGAAAGTGAGGAACCGCGAATATGAAAATGGTCTATTTCCTTTCGGCTCTTGCTGGGCTGCTATTCTTGAACGGGGCGTTGGCCGCTTCTCCACCACGACCAGTCAAACTGATCGCAGTGGAACCAACACAAGAAACAACACAACGTCGTTTTTTCGGTCAAGTCCGTGCACGAGAAACAGTAGACCTTGCTTTTCAGGTTGGCGGCCAAATAGTCGAATTTCCGGTCAAAGAAGGCACTCGACTGAATAAGGGTGTGTTGGTCGCACAGCTTGATCTTGACAGTTTCGAGAGAGCTTTCAAAGAAGCTCAAATAAATCTACATAAGGCAGAACGAGAACTGCGAAGATTTGAAAAGCTGGAGGGCACCAGCGTTTCCCGCACTCAGGTCGAAGATGCCCAGACAACATACGCCCTCGCCCAAATGGAAGTAGAGCGTGCCCGCCAACAACTTAACGACGCATCGCTTGCAACTCCGTTTGACGCTCTCGTCGCTCGACGAGAAGTTAGCAATTTCTCGACGGTTTCAGCCGGAACCGCCGTGGTTCGCCTTCAGGATGTTTCCGAATTGCGCGTGGATATCGAGATACCGGAAATTCTGGCTCAACGTTCCACAAACGGCAATATCACCTTCAGTGCCTCATTTCCCGGAATTGAAGCTGCATATCCTCTTGAGATTCGCGAGTTCGAAACTGATGCAAGAAACGTCACCCAAACATATCAATTGACACTCGCCTTGACCGATTATCCTAATGATCATCACATTTTTCCGGGCTCATCGGTAACAGTCACCGTTGCAGCTATGTCCAAGCAACCGGATCGCATCTTGTTACCCAAGACAGCGTTTGGTTTATAGCGCTGACGGAAAACCGAGTGTGATGGTATATTCGCCTGATCAGGAAAACCAGCACATAGGAACAGTTTCTTTGGTCCCTGTGACGATTCGGTTAGCTGAAGACGCGAGCATCATTCTTGAAGATGGTCTCAATGAAGGAGCCGAGATCGTGGCAACTGGCGCTTCGCTTCTCGAAGAAGGACAAACGGTCCGCCGCTTCGAAGGGATTGGAAAATAATCCATGTCAATCGCGTCTATTTCCCTTGCCCGTACCTCCATAGACAAGTCGCTTTTAACATGGATCCTCATTCTGGGCTGCCTGATTGGTGGGGCATGGGGTTTCGTTTCGATGGGGCGCCTTGAAGATCCAGCCTTTTCCATCAAGACCGCAGTCATCATCACACAATATCCCGGTGCCTCTGCTGAAGATGTCGCTCGAGAAGTCTCTGAACCACTGGAATCCGCTATCCAGCAAATGTCTGAAATCGACTATATCACCTCTTCAAATTCTCCGGGGCTTAGTCGTATTTCTGTGAATATCCGGATGGAATTTGGACCCGACGAGCTCCCCCAGATCTGGGATAAATTGCGACACCGGGTATCCGACGCGACTAGCGATTTGCCCGAAGGAGCGCACGAACCACAGGTGAATGATGGGTTCGGCGACGTCTATGGGATATTTATGGCGGTGACTGCGCCGGGATTTTCAGATTCCGAAATCCATGATCTGGCTCGCTACTTAAGACGTAACCTACTAGCGATCAATGGCGTAGCCAGCGTTGAGCTGGATGGTCTGCCTGAAGAAGTGATCTATGTTGAACCACGTCAAGCGATTCTCAATAATCTCGGTCTCTCTCCAACTACTATTATACAAGCCATCAGTACGGCCAATCCGGTCAACAATACTGGAGCCTTGCATGATCAAGGGAAAATCACTCGTATTGCCGCTCCAAAAGGATCGACCACTGTCGAGCAAATCGGCAATTTGACAATTGGTGCTTCTAGTAAACTCATTTCCATACACGACTTTGCAAAGGTCTACAGGGCTAGAACCGAGACCCCCAACCGCCTGATCCGGTTTGCGGGGGAGCAGGCTTTCACCATCGGCATATCGGGGCGAGAGGATCTCAACATCGTCGATATTGGACATCGTGTTGACGTCAGACTCGAAGAATTGATGCAAGATATCCCGTATGGCATCGAGTTTCACCCGATCTATCAGCAGCATCTGGTTGTCGAACAGGCATCGAATGACTTTCTCATCAATCTGGCCCTGTCCGTTTCTATCGTTGTTGCTATTCTCGGCCTCTTTATGGGATGGCGCGCTGCCATTGTCGTTGGTTCAACGCTGCTGCTGACGGTGGTCGGGACATTGTTTTTTATGGCCTGGTTCGGAATCGAAATGCAGCGCATTTCACTAGGCGCTCTCATCATTGCCATGGGGATGTTGGTAGACAATGCCATCGTTGTCGCTGAGGGAATGCAGAGCGAGATGAAGCTGGGGAAATCCTCGCGTGATGCCGTCGAATTGGTTGCCGACAAAACCCAGATCCCCCTGCTTGGTGCTACTGTGATCGCCATAATGGCCTTTGCGGGCATTGGCCTTAGCTCTGATGCAACGGGCGAATTTCTTTTCTCCCTGTTTGCTGTCATCGCCATATCCTTGCTGCTGTCCTGGGTGCTGGCCGTCACGGTAACCCCGCTCCTGGGGCATTATCTGTTTCAGAGCGGCAAAGATGCCGACCAAGACCCCTATGGCGGTGTGGTGTTTAAGGCCTATGGCGCACTTCTTCGCGGAGCGTTGTATCTGCGCTGGCCCGTTGTTGGAGCTCTCATTCTGATTACGGCCTTCTGTTTTATTGGTTTCGGACAGGTGAAACAGGAGTTCTTTCCTCCCAGCAACACACCTTTGTTCTTCGTGCATTACAAATTGCCTCAAGGCGCCGACATCAATAAGACCTCTGATGACATGCGCATATTGGAAGACTGGCTTTCAAAGCGGGATGAGGTTGTCTCAACTACGACCTTCATTGGCCGTGGAGCTTCTCGGTTCATGTTGACCTATCAGGCTGAAGAAAGCCTTTTGAGCTATGGCCATCTGATTGTCAGGGCAAGAAATCTGGAGGATATTCCGCTCCTGCGTCATGATTTGACGGCCTTTGCGAAAGGGGCCTTGCCGGATGGTTTGTTCCGAACCGAACGCCTTGCCTTTGGTCCGGGCGGCGGCACCCCCATTCAGGGGCGGTTCTCCGGGCAGGATCCTGTCAAGCTGCGTCAACTCACGCAGGAAGCAAAAGAAAGAATGCTCGCCGCGTCTGACCGGGTAGAGAATGTGCGGCAGGATTGGTATGAACAAGAGCTGGTCTTGCATCCCGATTTTGCCGAGGATCAAGCACTTATTGCGGGCATTTCGCGCTCGGATATATCCAACACGCTGCAAATGGCAACCGAAGGTCTCGTGGCAGGGATCTATCGCGAGGATGAGCGCCGAATTCCCGTCATGCTTCACACCCCTAGCGGCGATACCAAACAGGCGACACAGCTTCTGGATCAACCTGTCTATTCTCCAACGGCGGGTAGATATGTTCCCATCTCAGGTGTTGTGACGGGGCTCTCCTACGAGGTTGAAAACACCCATATCCAACGCCGGGATCGGATTTACACCCAAACGCTCGTTTCGGGTGTTACCGATGGAGCAAATGCCGCTTCCGTTTTTGAAGAAATCCGACCTGCAATCGAGACAATGGATTTACCGCCTGGCTATCATTTCGAGTGGGGAGGCGAGTATGAAACACAATCCAAGGCACAGGAAAGTCTTGGCCTGAAGCTGCCGGTGACTCTGGTCGTCATGATCGTGATCTCGATCCTGTTGTTCGGCAAGCTGCGCCAACCCCTGATCATCTGGCTGCTTGTACCAATGGCCGTCAACGGCGTGACGATTGGCTTGCTGGCAACAGGCACACCATTCTCCTTCACAGCGCTTTTAGGGCTTCTTAGTCTGTCGGGCATGCTGATCAAGAATGGGATCGTGCTGGTAGAAGAGATTGATCTCGTCTGGCAGGGCGATTTGGGTCTTACAGATGCGATCGTCAGGGCATCGACAACTCGGGTCCGCCCTGTTCTATTGGCTGCTGTCACAACCATTCTGGGCATGCTGCCTCTGTTGTGGGATGCTTTTTTTGCCTCAATGGCTGTAACAATCATGGGAGGTTTGGGGTTCGCTACGATTTTGACCCTGATTGCAGCTCCAGTCTTCTATCGACTACTGTTTGCAAGACAGGCGAAGGCAAATATCACCAGGTAAGCAATTCTCAAGAGCGGAAAAACAGAGTTTCAGCAAATCAAACAGAAGCTCTCTGCATGGAATGAGGTCTTCTAGCCAAGTTAGTAGTAATCACACGCTCACGTTCCTGATCATGCCATGGCCCTCCCGCATTGTAGTAAACAAAATGCGAGAGGGCAGTCAGCCATGAAGAGACCAACAAGGCGTGCTTCAGATTTCGAACCTGTGCTCGCGGTTCTGTTCCGGGCTCACCCAGAGGGTGGTGCCTGCGCGATATTCGCAATCTCCGGGCAGGCGCGCAGTCATCGGGCCGGCCTCGGCAACGCTCATGTGAAGGATGGTGTCCGCGCCCAGCCGTTCGATATGCTTGACTTCGGCCTGCCATTGCCCACTTTCGGCAGACACGACCAGATGCTCGGGTCTGATGCCATAGGTCTTGCACCCCAGACGTGCGGCAAACTCACCTTCATAGAGATTCATCTTCGGGCTACCGATGAAGCCAGCCACAAAGGGGGTGGCGGGGTGATGATAGAGCTCCATTGGGGAGCCGACCTGTTCGATCCTGCCCGCATTGAGCACGACGATCTTGTCGGCCATGGTCATGGCTTCGACCTGATCGTGGGTCACATAGATCATGGTTGTCTTGAGGCGCTCGTGCAGGTCGGCCAGTTCCAGCCGCATCTGGGCGCGCAGGGCCGCATCGAGGTTTGAAAGTGGCTCGTCGAACAGGAAGACCTTGGGGTTGCGGATGATGGCGCGTCCAATGGCGACCCGCTGGCGCTGCCCGCCGGAAAGAGCCTTCGGCTTGCGATCAAGCAGATGCTCAAGCTGAAGGACGTTGGCCACTTCAGACACGCGCTGCCTGATTTCTGCCTTGGGCTTGTGGGCAAGGGAAAGGCCGAAACCGATATTCTCGGCAACGGACAGATGCGGATAGAGCGCATAGCTCTGGAACACCATGGCAATGCCGCGCTTGGAAGGTTCCTGCAGGGAGACATCCTCGCCATCGATCTCGATGGTGCCGGATGTCTGGGTTTCCAGACCGGAAATCATGCGCAGCAAGGTCGACTTGCCACAGCCGGACGGGCCGACAAAGACGCAGAATTCTCCCGGCTGGATGGACAGATCGACACCTTTGATGACGTCGGCACTGCCAAAGCTTTTCTGGATATTCTTGAGTTCAACAGCGTGCATAATCTATCCTTTCACAGCGCCTGACGTCATACCTGCCACGATTTGGCGATTGAAGAAGACAAACACCAGCAATGGGGGAATGGTGACCAGAAGAATGTTCATGAAGAGAAGGTTCATTTCCTGGGAGAACTGGCTCTGGAAATTGTAGAGGGTCAACTGCACCGTGACATTCTCCCGACCCGGCAAATAGTAGAGCGGGTTGGTGAAGTCATTGAAAATCATGATGGACTGGACAACGATGATGGTCACGGTCACAGGTTTCAGCAGTGGCAGGATTACCCGGAAGAACACCTGCCATGGCCTTGCTCCATCGATAATGGCGGCTTCATCAAGATCTCTTGGCAAGGTCGAGATGAAGGCGCGATAAAGCATCACGGTGAAGCCCAGCCCATAGGCGACCTGAATGAAGATCATGCCGGTGAGCGACTTGAACAGATAGAGCTTCTGCAGCACGAAAATGGTTGGTACCACAGCGGGCGGCATCATCAACCCGGCCAGAACACAGCCATAGATGACCTTGTTCCAGGGAGACTTTCTGCGCTGCAAAACATAACCGACCATCGCGCCGAAAATGACCAGCAAAGTGATCGAGGCGACCGTGATGACCGTTGAATTGAAATAGGCGAGCAGCAGCATATAGTCCCGCGCTCTGATCACGGCGATCATGTTTTCCCAGAACTGCCAATGCTGCGGCCAGGAGAAATCGAGAGTGGCCGATTCCGGTGCGGACTTTGCCGCTGTCAGGAACACAAGAACAAATGGCATCACGAAAATGATGACCGAGAAGGCAAGAGAAAGGATGCCCAATATATATTGACGCCGGGTCATGCTTCGGTCTCTCCTTTGTTGAGCCATGCGGAAAGCGGAACAATCAGAAGGGCAATGAACAGCAGCAGGATGACGTTGCCTGCAGTGGAAAGCCCGTAGAAGCCCGCCTGATATTGCTTGTAGATGACCGAGGCCAGAACATCGGAAGAAAAGCCCGGACCACCACCTGTCATGGCCCAGATCAGGTCAAACAGGCGCAGCCCACCAATCAGGGAGAGGACGATCACGGTGTTGGTCGCCGGACGGACAAGGGGCACCGTGACGCGGAGAAACTGTTGCAGACGCGTCGCGCCATCCATGCGGGCCGCTTCGTAATATTCCTGGCCGATGGAGGCGAGGCCAGCAATGTAGATCAACGTAGCAAGCCCGACACCGCGCCAGATGTCGACCAGCGCGACCGAATAGAGGGCAAGAGATGGGTCGGTCAGCCAGCCCGGCCCCTTGATGCCCAAGAAGCCAAGTGCTGCATTGATCATGCCCTGTGTGGGGTGCATCAGTTCGGCAAAAAGCAAACCTATGCCGATGGTCGAGACCAGCACGGGAAAGAAGATGATCGAGCGCAGGAGGCCCTGACCGAACAGTCCAGAGGTTAACAGCACGGCCAGCAGAAGCCCCAAAACGGTCTTGGCTGCGGATGTCAAAAAGGCAAAAATGATCGTGTTGATCAGGCCTTGTACCAGAAATGGTTCCTGAAAGAACTGGATGAAATTGTCCAACCCGATGAACTGGATATCAAACAGGTCCCATTGCGTCAGACTGAAATAGAATGATGCGAAGGTTGGTGCCAGAAACAGGATGGAGAAAATCACTGCTGCGGGCATGACAAACCAGTATGGATAAGGAGATTGACGCCTCACTTGGGCCTCCCGTTTTGTCGGTATCACCCATTCTTTCGTAATGCGTGATACCGATGGTTTTCTTGTGATTGTTACCAGTTCTTCAGTCTGAGCTGACGGGCCTGTTTGGCGACATCCCGGTCATAGAGTTCGGCTGCTGACGTGGCGTCCCGGATGCCGGTGCCAACTTCAACGGCGAGCTGTTCCAGCATCGGGCCCTTGACCGGCGAGACATATTCAAGTGCGGGGACTGTTCCACCTGTCTTCTCGAAATAAGGCAGAATATCGCGGACTGCTGCGGGTAGATCTTCGGGAAGCTTACAGCCGTTGATCAGATAGGGACCATTGACTCCAACGCGGGCGATAACGGCTTCGCAGGCTTCTGGCGTGGCGACAAAATCAAGAAAGGCGCGGGCCGTCTCGATATGCTGGCTGCTCGCGGGAATATAATATGACGTCGGCAGCCAGATGGTCAGCTGGTTCTTGTCAGCATCTTGACCTGGTTGGGCAAAGAAGCCGACATTCTTGAGCAGGTCCGGCGTATTCTGGTTGATGGTCGAGATGCCGACGGTCAGCATCGGATAATGAGCGGCGGTTCCCTTGGCGATCATTTCAAGGCCGTCAGCATAGGTTGCCGCGCCAAAATCTTCATTGAAATAGCCCGCCTTTGCCATCTCTTCCAGATGTTCAAAACTGCGCAGGGCGGCTGGCGTGGTGGCGAATTTGGCCTTGTTCGCGGTGAATTGCTCAGCGAAATCGGGAACCTCGGCGACAACATTGGAATAGTCGGACAGAATAGGCATCTGTGCCGTCCAGGTGTCGCGATATGTCTGCACCACCGGAGTGGCGTCGGTTTCAGCAGCAATGCGCGCATTGTTGGCCATGAAGTCCTGCCATGTTTTTGGCACTTCTAGACCTAGTTTTTCATAGAGTGGGCGGCTGTAGAGGATTCCACCAGCCATGGCAGCCTCTACAGGGATGCCGTAGATATTGCCGTCAAACTCCTTGACGACAGAGATATAGCTGTCGGAAACATTTCCCATGTTGGGCAGGTCATTAAGCGGCACCAGCGTGCGTTTTGGCCGCAAGGCCTGAAGCAGTGAACCGGCATTATAGGCGAAAACATCTGACATCTCTCCCGTGGCAAGACGGGTCTTGACCACATTGTCGCCCTCGCCACCGCCCGGGCGTGTTTCAATTGCAAATGTCACATCAGGGTGCTTTGCGGTGTAGGCCGACGTCAGAGCCTCTGCTATGGCGATCGAATCCGGTCCTCCGAGTGTTAGCAAGGTTAGTTCTTCGGCCTTGGCGGCGGTGCCATAAATCGACGCAAGTGCAATCAGACTGATCGATAGTTTGTTGAAACGCATGGGTTTCCTCCCTGTTTTTGAACGCATGCCTAGTGATCAGACCATGAGTTCGAAGTGAATGACATGCTCTCCCGCCACGACAACAATTCCAGTGTCGGGTATTGAGATCGGTTGTTTATCTATCTGTATATTTCTCCAGGCCCGTTGTGCCTTTATGATCCCGCAGCAGCCCTTGGGCAGAGAAAAGCGATAGGTGACCTTTCCTTCCGAGATGGTCCAGCCGGCCTTGATCCTCCCGTGACGGCAGTCGTGCCACATGGCGACCGACCCCAGTGCGGGTAGGATTGTGGGCTGAATGCGGATCCTGTCGAAGCCAGCGCCGTCCGCGATCGGTCTGATACCGGCCACTTCCTCAAACAGCCATTGGCAGACAGCGCCGTAGGAATAGTGGTTGTAACTGTTCATTTCCGGATCATGCACTGTGCCGTCCGGCGCGATGGCATCCCAACGTTCCCAGATGGACGTGGCTCCCATCCTGACCTGATAAAGCCAACCCGGCACTTCCGGGTTGAGAAAGACCCGCTCGGCCAGATCGGTCATGCCGTGTTTGCAAAGCGCGGGGAGAAGAGCGGGGGTTCCGATAAAGCCGCAGCCAATGCGGTAATCGTCGTCTATGATCAGTTGCCGGAAATAGCCTTTCGCGGCTTCAATCTGATTGTCCGGTATCAGATCATGCAGCAGTGCCAGCGCGTAGGACGTCTGGTCATTGTGACCAAGTCGCCCTGAAGGACTGATATATTCATGCTGAAATGCAGTCTTGATCAGCTTCGCCCGTTCATCGAGGCTCTGTGCGAGTTCCGTCTTTTCAAGGATCCGTGCAATCCGGGCCGTCAGTTCCGTCGAAATATAGTGATAGATCGTTGCGGCACAGTCGTCAGCGATTGTGGAACGCGGTTTCATCGTGTTCCCGACGGGCTGCAACCAGTCTCCGAAGGTGAAACCTTTTGCCCACCATTTGCGGGTGGTCTTTACGATGGGGCCATCGGCAAGGGACCACACATAATCGATCCAGCGCAACATGGCCGGAAAGCATTCGGCCAGAATGTCCTCTCGACCATAATGCAGATAGAGCTGCCAGGGGATAATAGTTATGGCGTCTCCCCAGCCGGTCGATCCCGCCCAGTTATCGTTGATGTTATTTGAATGAAGGCGGGTCGGATCTGGCGAAAAATGCGCAATCGCTCCATCCTCGCGCTGATCGGCCATCATGTCGCGCAGATAATCCTGCAGGAAGCTCTCGCTGTCGGCCAGCCAACAGGCGGTTCCGGCAAACACCTGTGCGTCGCCCGTCCATCCCATGCGTTCATCCCGCTGCGGGCAATCAGTTGGCACCTCGATGAAATTGGCCTTCTGCGACCATATGGTGTTGCTGACCAGCTGGTTGACTTGCGGATTGTCACAGGAAAAACCAGCGCAGGTTTCAGGCACTGAGGAGATTGGAACAGACTGGACGGCGGTCAGCGTCACATCTCCCTCAAGGGTGATGCGAGCATAGCGATAGCCCATATAGGTGAAGAAAGGTGCGTAGCTTTCTTCCTCCCCACCCTTGAGCACATAGCGAAGCTCGGCACGGGCAGCACGATAGTTTCTGTTGTCAAAAACCCCGTTGTGATCAAGTATCTCTGCATGCTCCACATGCACCGTCGCTCCGGCCTTACCCTTGACCGAAAAGCGGATATAACCGGCATGGTTCTGTCCGAAATCGAAGACCTGTCTGTCTGCTTCGTCATGCCAGGTCTTTTCCGGCGACAGGGGTGGCATTTCCGTTACCGGCGGGGCGAGATGAGGAACGAGCAACCGGGTGTCGAACTCAAGAAGATCCACGCCGCTTTGTGCGACGCTTGCCTCTTGTTCAAGGCGGGCGTCATAGTCTTCGCCGTGGTAAATGCCTGAAGCCGTGATCGGCAACAAACCACTTTTCCAATTGGCATCGCTCACACAAATCACCGCTCCATCTGCCTTTATCTGGGCTATGGCCGCCACTCTGCCACCCCAGCAGTTGGACCTTTTAAGTTCGGCCCACATCAGCTCGGATCGATACCAGCCATCGGCCAGCCAGATTGTGATGCGGTTTTCGCCTGCAACGAGCAGATCGGCGACGTCATAGCGCTGATAGCAAAGGCGCTTGTCGTAGCTGGTCCAGCCCGGTGTGAGCAGATCCTGACCGACCCTCTTGCCGTTGATGAAGACGCGATAGAGCCCGAGAGCGGAGATGGACAGAAAACCACTTCCGGTTTGTTCGACCCCAAAATCTGTCGTGACAAAACTGGCTCTGTTGCCAGTGCCTTGATCACAGGCGGGCGCAATCATGTTTGCTTGCCATGTCAGGGCTTCGTCGCTTGCGATTGCCGATTGTGTCGAACTCATATTCTTGCCTTCTAGTCCGGGATTTCCGACCCATTTTCTATTTTGTGGATCGGTCTACATGGATCGTTCCACATTTTTTCTTGAATTGCAAGCGCATTCCGATTATTCGTTAATTGAGAACTGGGAGCGCAGGGCAGAATGACCAACACAAGATTTTCAAAACCGACCAAAGCAACGATCAAAGATGTCGCTGAAGATGCTGGGGTTTCCAGATCTGCCGTGTCCAAGGTGCTGACCAATGCCTACGGCGTCAGCGACAGCATGCGCGAGAAAGTGGAAAAGTCGATTGCCAAGCTCGGATATCGACCGAGCACGGCAGCGCGCGGCATGCGCGGCAGCACCTATGCCATCGGTGTGCTTCTGGTCGAAATGGAAAACCCGTTCATGGCTGAACTGGTAGAAGGTATCAGGAAGATTCTCAATGATGCCAACTACAAGATGTTGGTTGGCGTCAGCGAGGCTCGCGTCAATATAGAAACATCGCTGATCGAATCCATGATGGATTTCAATCTCGATGGTCTGGTGATCATTTCGCCGGGCATGGATCCGGACCTTCTGTCTGAATTTGCCCTGCAGTTACCGATTGTTGTACTGGGTCAACATGTGCCCGAGGCAACCACTTTCGATACGGTGAACAGTGACGACTTTCAGGGAGCACGGGTGGCGGTCCAGTCTCTCATCGAAGCTGGCCACAAGCGCATTCATATGATTTCCATTCCCGAGCACGGCTCGAACTCGGACGTTTTCTGCATTCGTGAAACCGGGTATCGGGCCGCCATGGAAGACGCCGGGCTTGGGGGACAGACTCGAGTGCATTGCATGAAAGGCGTCCGCGATTCGTCCATTCAGGATCAACTGGCCCGATTGCTGGTCGACGAAAACCGTCCGAGCGCCTTCTTCTGTTGGAGTGACATTCACGCGCTGCAACTGATCGATCTGGCCGAGCAGTCCGGCATCGCGCTGCCCGATGATCTGTCGATCGTGGGCTATGACAACAGCAAACTGGGTGCACATTCCCGCATCAATCTTTCCAGCGTCGATCAGAAGGGGGAGGAAATGGGGGCCTTGGCTGCAAAGGCCATTCTGTCGCGCATCGAGGGGCGACAGGAGGCTGAGCATCACATCGTGCCGCCAGAGTTGATGCTACGCAAAAGCTCGGGGCTCTGGACTGGGCAATGAAAGCCGTCCGGACGGGCTGGCTGCTGCTTGAATAGAGTTGGTGAATAGACAATCTGAACTGGAACACATCACATGGCTTTAAATGAGCACAAGACGGCGGATGCCGAAATAGAGCGATTGCTGGATGAGCTGACTTTGGAAGAGCAGATTTCCCTGCTGTCTGGTGAAGATGGCTGGTCCTTGCCCGCCGTCGAACGTCTCGGAATCGGCAAGTTGCGGGTGACGGACGGCCCAAACGGAGCGCGTGGCAACAGCGCGCCGCAGAATGGCAAGCCATCCGCAGCCTTCCCGGTCGGGATCAGTATCGGCTCTTCCTGGAACCCAGGGCTTGCCGAGGAAATCGGCGCGGCAATCGCTCAGGAAGTCAAAACCAAGGGTGCCCATGTTCTCCTTGCGCCAACGGTCAACATTCAGCGTTCCGTCACCAATGGCCGCAATTTCGAATGCTATTCGGAAGACCCCGAACTGACCGCAACGCTGGCTGTCGGCTATGTCAAAGGTGCTCAGGGCGAGGGGGTGGCGACAACCATCAAGCATTTTGCGGGCAATGAGTCCGAGTTTCAGCGGACCACCATCAGTTCGGTTATCGACGAACGCTCTTTGCGGGAAATCTATCTGCGTCCGTTCGAGGACGCCGTCAAGGAGGCCCACACATGGGGCATCATGACCTCGTACAATCGCCTCAACGGAACATACACCTCGGAACATGGCTGGCTACTGAGTGATGTGTTGCGGCAGGACTGGGGCTATGACGGCGCGGTCGTCTCCGACTGGTACGGTTCTCACAGCACGGCAGCGACCATCAATGCCGGGCTTGATATCGAAATGCCTGGCCCGAGCCGGGATCGCGGTGCAAAGCTCGTGTCTGCCGTCCAGGCGGGCGAGGTGTCCGAGGAAACCATCCGTGAGCGGACACGCGCCGTTCTTTTGCTGATGCAGCGCTGTGGAGCCTTGTTCGATACCAAGCCTCTCATCGAGCGTTCGGAGGATCGCCCCGCGCATCGCGCCCTGATACGACGGGCTGCATCAGAAGGAGCGGTCCTGCTCAAGAATGAGAGAGAGTTGCTTCCTCTGGCCGACCACGGCCAGACAATCGCGGTCATCGGCCCGAACGCAAAGCACGCTCGCATCATGGGCGGCGGGTCTTCTCAGCTCATCCCGCACTATCAAGTATCGCCGTGGCAGGGTCTTGAAAACCGGATCGGTAGCGACCGGCTGCTGTTTGCGGATGGCTGCACCAATCATCGTTGGGAACCGCTTTGGCGTAGCGACATCCGCGTCGATTTCTTTGACAATACAAGCTTCTCCGGCGATCCTGTTCACAGCGAGATGGTCCCCGAAGCAACGGCTTTCTGGGAACATGAATTTGCCGGGGGCAAGGTGGAGAAAGGCAATTTCTCAGCACGCCTTTCCGGCTGCTTCACAGCCGAGCGCGACGGCATACACCGGTTTGGTCTTGCGACAGCCGGTTATGGCAAGATGTATTGCGACGGGCAGCTTGTGGCCAATGCATGGGACGGCTGGAAAGCGGGCAGAACCTTCTTCGAGGAAGGCTGCGATGAAGTGGTCGGTGAGGTGGAGCTGGTTGCAGGTCAGACCTATGACATTGTCGTGGAATTCAAGGCCAAGCAGAATATCCTGATGAAAATCGCCGCGCTCAGGGCGGGCATCGGCTTTCCCATGGGGGACGAGGCCATCAGCGAAGCAGCAAGTCTTGCAGCAAAGGCGGATACGGCGGTCCTGTTCATTGGCCGCAACGGCGAGTGGGACACCGAAGGCAGCGATCTGGACGGCATAGCCCTGCCGGGACGACAGGATGAGCTGGTGCGGGCCGTAGCAAAAGCCAATCCGCGCACGATTGTTGTGTTGCAGACCGGCGGACCGGTGGAGATGCCATGGATTGACGACGTGCCGACCGTGCTTGAGGCTTGGTATCCGGGGCAGGAAGCAGGCAACGCCATTGCCGACATGCTGTTCGGCGATGTCGAGCCGTCTGGCCGACTGGCGCAGACCTTCCCGCGCAAATGGTCGGACAATCCGGCCTTCAGCAACGATCCTGCCATCTATCCTGGATTGGACGGTTCGGTCACCTATGGGGAAGGTCTAATGATCGGCAATCGCCATTATGAGGCTGCCGGACTCGTTCCGTTGTTCCCCTTCGGCCACGGGCTCAGCTACACGCAGTTTCAACTGTCTGACATGAAGGCCACTGCATCGGGAGATGGCGTGGAGGTGACCGTAACAGTGAGCAACATCGGCTCAAGATCAGGGGCTGGCGTTGTTCAGATCTATGTACGAGGTCCATCGGGCAGTGACATCAAGGGGCAGCGCTATCTTAAGGCCTTTGTCAAGCAGACGCTGGCAAAGGGTGAGCAATGCACGCTTGTCTTCCACCTGCCTGCTCGTTCCTTTGCGTGGTTCGATACGGAGGCTGGAAACTGGCGCGTGCCTTCAGGCCGGTTCACCATCGAGGCAGGTCTGTCCGCTGCTGATATTCAGGGCGTCGCTGATTGCGAGATGGCGGAGCAGACCCTTTCCAACTCGTCTCCAACCCGCTTTACGGTGCAGAACATTCTAGCCGAATGAGCGCAAAAAATAGCATAACACATAGACCCGCCCACATGCAGAGCATGGGCGGGTCTTTTGCAAGAGGCGAGAGAAGGCGCTCGCGCACTCAAAGGTGCCCAGTGCCTGCTATGTCAATGACCACCTTGCCTTTGGCGTGGCCCTTTTCGAGATAGGCCATGGCCTCGTTGACCTCGGAGAAGGGAAAGACCCTGTCGATGACAGGACGGAGTTTCTTTGCCTCCACGAGGCTGGCGATGGTTGCAAGTTGCCCACCATCGGCGTGCATGAACAGGAAGTGATAATGGATGCCCTTTGCCGTTGCCTTGCGCCGGATGTCGCGACTAAGGAAACGGAAAACCAGCCCCAGCAGAGGGCCGAGCTTGTGGCTTTTCGCAAATTCCGGCGTTGGTGGTCCTGAAAGCGAGATCAGCTTTCCGCCGGGTTTCAAGACAGACAGCGACCTCGTCAGTGTCACAGTGTCCTGCCCGCAAAGAACCAGATCGAAACCGGCTAGAATTTCATCAAATGCTTCCGTGCGATAATCGATGATCTGGTCGGCGCCGAGATCCGCCAGCATGCTGGCATTTTGCGCACTGGCCGTTGTGGCAACATGAGCGCCCAGATGCTTTGCCAGCTGGATTGCCATCACACCCACACCACCGCTGCCAGCATGGACAAGCACTTTCTGTCCGGGTTTGATCTGACCCAGCTCGACAAGAGCCTGCCAGGCCGTGAGGCTGACAAGTGGCAAGGCGGCCGCCTCGGTCATGGTCAGATCGGCTGGCATATGGGCAAGGTCCGATGCGTCCACGGTGATCTGTTCGGCCAATGTGCCGATGCGTCCGTCACGGGGGCGGGCAAAGACCCTATCTCCCGCCTTGAAGCCGCTGACCCCATCTGCGACGGCTTCAACGACGCCCGCCAGATCGTGACCGAGCACAAAGGGCGGCTTGTAGGGCAGGATCGCCTTGAACGCACCGTCGCGGATTCTCAGGTCCAGCGGATTGAGAGCAGATGCGTGGATGTTCACCAGAACGTCCCCCGACGCAAGCGCCGGGGGTGTTTTTGCTTTTGGCACGGCAGGCCCGTCGTTCAGACGCAGTGTCTGCCCCTTGCCATATTTGTCCAATATCCAGCTTTTCATGGTCTCATCCGTCAGCCAAAAGGGTCGGATAATCCGTATAGCCTTTTTCGCCTCCCCCATAGAGGGTTGCCTGATCAAGATCGGCCAGAGCCGCACCTGATTTGAGGCGGGCGACCAGATCCGGATTGGCAATGAAAGGACGACCGAAAGCCACAAGGTCAGCCTTGTTTGCTTCCAGAGCCTTTTCCGCCAGCGCGAGATCATAACCGTTGTTGGCAATATAGGTGCCATTGAAACGGGAGCGCAGCGCCTCGAAATCGAACGACGCATTGTCGCGAGGGCCGCCGGTTGCTCCTTCAATCACATGCAGATAGGCAAGCTTCAGGCCGTCCAGCTGCTCGGTGATATAGTTGAACAGCGGCTGCGGATTGCTGTCGGAGACGCCATTGGCTGGTGAGACCGGCGACAGGCGAATACCCGTGCGTCCTGCCCCGATTTCATCCACGACGGCCTTTGTGACTTCAAGCATCAGACGGGCGCGGTTTTCAATGCTGCCGCCATAGGCATCGGTGCGGTGGTTCGCTCCGTCCTTGGCAAACTGGTCAAGCAGATAGCCATTGGCGCCGTGTACTTCGACGCCGTCAAACCCTGCTTCAATGGCATTGCGGGCTGTGCTGCGGAAACTCTCGATGACGTCAGGAATTTCGGAAAGCTCCAGGGCGTGCGGCTCTGACGTCGGCACGAAGCTGTTGTTTACGAAGGTCATCGTCTCGGCCCTGATGGCAGACGGCGCGACGGGAGCCTTGCCACCCAGCAAATCGGAATGGCTTACGCGGCCAACATGCCAAAGCTGCACGACGATCTTGCCGCCTGCTGCATGAACAGCGTCAGTCACCTTGCGCCAACCGGCAATCTGCTCGGGCGTGTAGAGGCCCGGCGTATCCTGATAGCCTTGCGCCATCTCAGACACCTGCGTTGCTTCGGTGATGATCAGGCCCGCGGTGGCCCGCTGGCTGTAGTAACGAGCAGCATGCGGACTGGGCACCAGACCTTCTGCCGCACGACTGCGGGTAAGAGGCGCCATGACAACGCGGTTGGAAAGGCTGATATCGCCCAGAGAATAGGATTCAAAAAGCTTGCTCGTCATTGGTGGGTTCCTTTCGAGACGTTATAACGGGGCGCAGGCTCGGTTCCTGCAAAATCGGGAAGCATGGCTTGTCGGGCCGCCTGATAGGCGTCCCATTTGGCGTTGTCGACAAGGGGAGGAATCGTGATCAGTTCACCCTGAGCAAGCCCGGAAAGTGCGGCATCCACGAGGTCGTCAACTTTCATCATGGGGGGCAAATTGGACACATCAGCACCTGCCCGCCCCCAAAGCTCTGTTCCTGTGGCCGCGGGTAGAACGGCCTGAACGCGAACGCCCAGAGGCCCCAGTTCTGCTTGCAGGCCCTGGCTCAAGAATAGCACGAAGGCCTTTGTCGCTCCATAGACCGCCATGTGCAATTCCGGAGCCAAGCCCACCACAGAAGCGATATTGATGATTGTTCCGTTGCCCTGTTTTGCAAAGCGCCCGGCAACTGCATTGGCCAGACGCGTCACTGCCGTTACATTGAGCGAAATGAGACGGGAAATGTCGTCTGGTTGGAAAGACGCGAAGTCGTTTGCAACACTAGCGCCTGCATTGTTGATGAGCGTCGAGATTACGGCGTCTTCTCGCAATTTGGCCTCGATGGCAACAAGATCTGCCTCGTTGGTCAGATCTGCGGCAAGGACTTCGACCTTCACGTTGGTCTCGGCGCGCAGCTTTGCGGCATTGTCTTCCAGTCGCTCTTTATTTCGCGCAACAAGAACAAGATCGTGGCCGCGTCTGGCCAGTCGATCAGCATAGACAGCGCCAATGCCGGTAGATGCTCCGGTAATGAGCGTTTTAGGAGTGGTTGTCACATCGGTCTCCAGAGAGTAAGGTCACTTTAAATGATGATAATCATGATTATATAGATGATGTCCATCATGAAAAAATCAAGAGCGCCTGCAAAGGAAAAACAGAAATGCGAGTCTCTCGAGAAAAAATGGCAGAAAACCGCCAACGCATCCTCACCGAAGCGGCAAGGTTGTTTCGGGAAAAGGGCGTTGATGCAGTTTCCGTTGCCGAGGTGATGAAGGCCGCAGGCCTGACACATGGCGGGTTTTATGGCCATTTTCAGTCGAAGGACGAACTTGTCTGCAAAACGATGGAGCAAATGACGGATCATGAGGAGGCATATCCTTCCTTTGATGCCTTTGCCAAGCACTATCTCTCTTGCGATCACAGAGACAATGCAGGCGAAGGATGCGCCACGGCCGCGCTTGGGCTGGAATTCCGTCATCAATCTGAAGAGGCGCGCGCGGAACTGACCCGCGTCATTGAAGCGCAGATCACCCGTCTGACCGATGCCCTTGCCAAGGAAAAGGGCGAGGAGGCAAACCTCGACCAGCTGCGGCGCGAGGCCATTGGCACATGGTCAGCGATGGTCGGCGCCATGATGATGGCACGTGCGGTCAATGACCCCGGTCTTTCGCAAGAAATACTGGAAACAACGCGCGATTGGGTTCTTCACGGGGAATAATTGAGAGGAAGCCTCGCAGTAACCGTAAGATTGTTGCCCAATTGATTCGCTCTTCTGTCATCTGGCTCCAAAAGAATATGTTTCTGTCCCTGATAGGGGGCTATTCACCATAGTCGATACTTCCATGGCCTATCGCGAAAAAGACCGCGCCGAAGGCAAGGTGGTTATTGAAATTTGATGACCTAGCAAATTGAGCGGAAGAGTAAATTCATCAGAATTGCCTCTCCCAAAATCGGATGAGGTGGAATAACCTGTATTTGGTATCCACCTCATCTCATTTGAATACTGAATGATACAAGTCTATCGCCAACTAACCCTTTACCGCACCTCCGGTGAGGCCTGCGACGATATAGCGTTGTGCAGCAAAGAAAAAGACCACTGCCGGAATAAGAGTAAGGGTGACAAAGGCGAGGATGCGGTTCCATTCGACCACATATTGCCCTCTATATTGCATCATCCCCAACGTCCAGGGGGAAAGCTCGTCCGAGTTGATGATCACCAGTGGCAGCAGATAATTATTCCAACTGGTGACGAAGACAAATACTGCGACGGTCCCCAGAATTGGCGTGGAAAGCGGCAGAGTGAAGCGAAAGAAAAATCTTATATATCCGCACCCATCAATACGGGCCGCTTCGAACAGCTCTCCGGGCAATTGATCGAAGAAGGTCTTGAAAAGAAGTGTCGAGAAGCCAAGACCAAAAGCGACTTGCGGCAGGATGACGCCCCAGGGAGTATCTAGCAAGCCGACATTCCGCACCGTGATGAAAAGCGGGACGATGGCTGCTGCGAAGGGAAACATCATGCCCAGCAAGAGATATGACATCAAAAAGCGCGAGCCGAAAAAACGGATTTGCGAGAAAACATAGGCCGCCATGCCTCCGGTCAGCAGCGTGAAAAAGACCGTCGTCAGGGAGATGAAAAGCGAGTTCCACAAATAGTGCCAGAAGCTGGAAGAGGCGAGAACCGTGCCGTAAAACTCGGAGCGCCAGACCTCAGGAAGCGAGAAAGGAGAAACGCGCAGTTCACCCGAGGTTTTAAAACCGCCGAGAACCGTCGCCAAAAGAGGGAGAAGTATCATGGCTGCAACAAATAACAGCGCGGCTATTCGCAGGATATTACCCATGGAAAAGCGTTTCATCTTGTGCCCTCCTTCATGAAAATATTGCGGTAAGAAACAGCGAGCACCACACACAAGGCGAAAAGGATCAGCCCGACTGCGCTACCAAATCCGACATTCAGTCGCCGTAGCCCGAATTGATAGAGATAGGTTACGATTGTATGGGTTGAGTTAGACGGCCCACCATTCGTAAGCGGAATAATCAGATCAAAGAGTTGCAGCGAACCGATCAGGGCAAAAAAGCCGGATACGGCAATCGCCGGTTTCAGCATTGGAATCTTGACATATCGCGCAATCTGAACCGGCTTTGCTCCGTCAATTCGTGCCGCTTCGACAACATCGTCCGGAATACCCTGCAGGGCTGCAATGAATATCATCATGTGAAAGCCGAAAAACTTCCAGACGATCACGAACAGCACCACAGGCATGGCCCAGGTCCGGTCCGAGAGTGGGAAGGCTGGGTTCATTCCCAGCCAGCTCGTGGCCATTGCCGTCACACCATAATCACCATCAAAGACAAAGCTCCAGATCAACCCTGTTGCGACCTCGGCCAGAATATAGGGGAGAAAAAAGATCAATCGAAAGACCGTGTTTGACCAGGTCTTACGATAAATCATCAAGGCAAGAGCCATAGCCAGTGGCATTTGGACAAAGGCCGATATGCAAACGATTTTGATCGTGTTCCAAAGCGCCTGATGGAAGACGGAATGCCCTGCAGCAAGCTGGAAATTCTTCAAGCCAACCCAATTCTGGGCCTCACCGTAACCGGACCAATTGTAACCGGAATAGCTGCCTGCATTGATGAGCGGTATGGTTACGAATAGCGTGAACAGCAAAATGGCAGGAGGGACAAACAAGAGAATTGCAGCCAGCTTCCCCTTGTGCCTCATCCTTTGTCTGGCCATCGAAGAGGGAGCAATGTCATTCATTTGAGGCGCTCCCTTCCAAACGATGACCTTCCTTGTCGAAACGCACCAAGGCTCTTTCCCTCGGGTTCAGAGCGACATGATCACCGGGCCGCAGGATGGATGCGCCGTCAAGACGTGCCACAACGCGCCCATCATCTGGCGTGTCGATATAGGCAATCGTATCGGCCCCAAGATTTTCGGCATGCGTTACGGTGCCTTCAAACAAGGGGGCGGCGTCAGATGCTAATTCAAGATGCTCGGGCCGAATGCCGACGGTCTCGGCTTCGAATTTGCGCGCAAGGTCTCCTTGAAAGAAATTCATTTTGGGAGAGCCGATGAAGCCCGCAACGAACAGATTGGAAGGCTTGGAATATAACTCAAGCGGAGCTCCAACCTGCTGGATGACGCCACTGCGCAAGGCAACAATCTGATTGGCCATGGTCATAGCCTCGACCTGATCATGCGTCACATAGATCATGGTTGCCTGCAGTCTGGCGTGGAGTTCGGCAAGTTCAACCCGCATCTGGCCTCTCAGGGCAGCATCCAAATTCGAGAGGGGCTCGTCAAATAGAAACACTTTCGGTTTGCGCACGATCGCGCGACCAATTGCAACGCGCTGTCTTTGCCCGCCGGATAAAGCCTTGGGCTTGCGGTCCAGCAAGTTTTCAAGTTGCAAAATGGCGGCGGCTTCCTTGACGCGGCTTTGAACTTCTTCTTTCGGCTTGCCGGCAAGTTTCAGGGCAAAGGCAATATTGTCACCAACCGTCATGTGCGGATAAAGAGCGTAGGACTGGAAAACCATTGCGATGCCACGATCAGAAGGATCGTGATGGGTTACATCTTCCCCATCGATGAAGATTTGCCCGTGAGAGGTTTCCTCCAGTCCGGCAATCATGCGCAACAGGGTCGATTTTCCGCAGCCGGATGGCCCAACCAGAACAGAGAAGGATTTGGATGGGATCGTCAGATTCAAGTCCGGAATGATTTCGACATTGCCGAACCGCTTGCTGACCGATTTGAGAATGACATCAGCCATCTTGTTCTCCAGTGCTATAAGAAAAATATGCAAAGTCAGCATGTTTCGCAGCGCCGGTTAGATCTTGCGCACACATGCCAAGAAAAGTGCCGGTAAAATTACAGCTATCCCCCGGACCGCTTTCATCGGCCAGTATCAGGGCGTCTAGGGTACCACCCAGCTTTTGCCAGTCAGTCCCCTTCTGTCGAAAGTAAAATTGCAGGCTTTCATGGTCGATTTCCAAGCGCAGGCATACTGGTTCGTCATGCAAGATGATCCCTTCCTCGATAGGAAAAGTCAGTCTTCCTGAAGGATAATTGCCTTCACAGCTCTGAATGCTCAATCTGCGGAAACCATCCCGGCCGACACTCACATAGGCATAATGGAATTGATGACGCCCGTAATAGGCGATCAGCCCTGCTTGCTGCTGATAGGTCTCGGGCGAGAATTCCAGTTCGGTTTCCGCCCGACATCTGTTTTCGGTCATTCTTCGCGCAACAAGCGCCTGTTCAAACCAGGATCCGACCGATTCGCGCCCATAAAGCCGCAAGTAACCGGGCCTTTCAGCCAGAGAGAAAATGCGGTCGGGGTAGGGCGTACGCAGCCATTGAAAAGCCATGGGCAAAGTAGCGCTATCAAAATCCGTTCTTTCAGATTCTGCTGGGCTTTCCCCCTCTCCCAAATCGACGGTAATGGCCGGTACCATCCCGCCTTCTGCTCGACGCAACCAGTCATCGTCCCCCCAAACCATTTTCTCGATGCCGGTCTCCCGGCCCATTTGAGATTTGCTTTTATGAATGGGTCTGGTGCAAAGAAAAGTATGCAAGACCGTGCCATCCTCGTATTCGACCGCTTGCCCGTGTCCGACCCGCTGCAAGGGCGAGTCTGGAGCATCCTTGGTTGTAAGCAAATGGACATCAGGATGGAGC
Source organism: uncultured Cohaesibacter sp. (assembly GCF_963664735.1). NCBI lineage: Bacteria > Pseudomonadati > Pseudomonadota > Alphaproteobacteria > Hyphomicrobiales > Cohaesibacteraceae > Cohaesibacter > uncultured Cohaesibacter sp. The sequence goes on from NZ_OY761553.1 coordinate 4,213,885, forward strand.
TCATACGGGCCTTCAAGTGCGCGACTGCGCGCATGCGTTACAGCATGCGTATATCCCGTTCCGCCTTCAGCTGTGATCAGATAATACCACCCGTTTCGCTTCATCAGATGCGGACCCTCGGTCATTCCGAGAGGAGAGCGAAGGAATATGTTGCGAATGGGACCGGTCAACCGGCGCGCAGCATGATCATATTCCTGAAGCACAATGCCTCCAAAGAAATCCTCCTGCTGTTTGCCAACCATCGTGGCCCTATGGTCCCAAATCTGATTGACCAGCCATTTTCTGTCATCATCATCGTGAAACAGGGAGGGATCAAACCCGGAAGCATTGAGAAAGATTGGATCTGACCATGGTCCTTCAATGGATGGGGCCGTCACCAGGAAATTGGGCGTATCCTTGTAATTGCCGAGATGTCGGCGGACATTGGTGAAGATGAGCCAAAACTGACCATCGGCATAGGATAGACAAGGAGCCCAGATGCCGCAGCTGTCTGGATTGCCACGCATGTCCAACTGCTCGGGTCGATTGAGCGGACGGCATACCAGCCGCCAGTTTACGAGATCTTCTGAGGCGTGGATTTGCACGCCCGGATACCACTCGAATGTTGATGTTGCGATGTAGAAAGTTTTGCCAACACGGCAAATGGATGGGTCAGGATTGAACCCACGAAGAATCGGATTTTGAATGGTCATTTTCCGGACGCGCTTTTTAGTTATTGAAACATTTGAGCTTCTTGCAGACGTGCTGGCACGTCCTCTGGCTGAATTACGCCAGTGGCAAGATCGGCAGCGATGTCGTTGAGGGCACTGCCAACAGAAGTGCCTAGTGCCTGGTCAAGGAACAGCTGGTGTCTTGGGGATTTTTCGATTTCCTTTGAAATCTGGGTAAAGAACGGGTTTTCCAGAGCTTCACCGGCACCGATAGCGGCAGGGATCCAGAAACCGGCTGCGGCACCAACACGCTGATTTTCTGCGCTCAATAATTCACAGAGAAAATCAGCAGCGTCCTGTCCAGCTCCTTTGGCCAGCACGAAACCATCATGGCCGCCCAGAGTTTCTGTCGGGTCGCCAGCTCCGTCTTTCACAGAAGGAAATGCAATAAGACCCAACTGTTCGTCGCTTAACCCTTTGCCCGTGGTTGAACTGTTGCGTGAAACGTTATAGTCAAAATTGCCCATGATATGGAAAACGGCTTTGCCATCCCCGAAAAGGCCTGATGCCTTGTCATAGCTTGCATCCATGAAGCCCGGCTGGAATGGCTTCGCATCAAGAAGTTTCTTGAACTGTTGGCCTGCCTTGACGAAGGCTGGACTGCTATAATCACCATTCTGAGCCGCTTTCTGGATGGCTTCTCCCCCGGCCTCACGCAGCAGCAACATGGAATAGATGGTTTGGAGCGGCCATTTGTCTTTCCCGCCAGCAACGAGGGGCGACAGGCCCGCAGCTTTTGCCTTTTCGACAGCAGCAATAAAATCGTCCCAGGTCTTGATGGCCTCGGCATCAATTCCTGCTTTATCGGCCAGATCCTTGTTATACCAGATCACGACGTCTGAGGCATAAAGGGGCAAGCCATAAAGAATGCCATCATAGGTGAAAGCCTTCTTGAGGCTTTCCGGGTGTGCTGCGAGGCAGGCCTCACTCGCCTTGCTATCCAGAGGCTCGAGTACGCCAGCTTTTGCCTGTTCCTCAAATACGCCACCGCCCCAGCTGTAAAAGATCTGCGGCCGTTGATCTGACTGAAGCAACGTTGGCAAGCGGCTCTTGAGTGCTTCGTCATCGAGATATTTGATTGCGACATTCACACCCGGCGTCGCCTTTTCGAAGGCCTTTCCGATTGCGTTGAAGTAAGCGGTTTCTTCATCGCTGGTGCGAGGCAAAGAAAGAACATTTACGGTGGTTTGCGCTATCGCAGATCCTCCGATCAAGCAGCCCAGTGCTGCCGTTGTCAAAAGTGTTGTGAGCTTCATTTTGGTACCTCCCGGGTATGTTGGAGCCATTGACTCCCGTTGCTTGCCGAAGCCTGTTCAAGGTAAGTTTTCAGCAAGAAAAATATTGATTTGCAGCCGGTTGCTGCCGCTTTCGCCAACCTGCTCGAGCGGAATGCAAAGCTCGCGTATGGCGTTGCGAGCAAGGTCACTCAAATTGTGGGAAAGCGCGGCATCGATGAGACCGCTCTCAAGGCCAGACCGCGTTTTGGGTTCCAGCTCATGAACGATGGTGATCGGGCGATGCTGCGAATTGAAATCGCGCAAACCATCGACCACTCCGGCAGCACCCCCGGCAACGGCATAGAGCCCAACCAGCTTTGGGTGGTCTTGCAGTAGGGAAATGACCTCGGATCGATTTCTCGCAGGAATGCTCTGGGTTTCAATGGCCGGTAAAAGCCGAAGCTGTCGATAGGATGAACCGATGATCTGGCGAAAGCCCATCTCGCGTTCCACATGGTCGCGAATATGTTGGTTGCCAGTTAGAATGGCGACCTCACCGTATGCTCCGGCAACAAAGCGCCCCATCAGACGAGCGGCCGTTCTGCCTGCAGCCACATTGTCGATACCCACAAAGGCCGAACGTTTCGAGGCGGGGATATCCGAGACAATGGTTACAACGCGTACCCCCTTGTCACAGAGACCATCAATGATCTCTTTCACGCCGGGTAAATCGAACGCAAACAAAGCAATACCGTCATAAGCCGTTGGATCAAAAGTAGCCAGAGCCTGCCTCAGTTCGACATCATTTCTGAACTTGAGGTGTTTGATGCAGATATGAAGATCCACCTCTACAAATTCGCGTTGAGCTTCGCGAATTGAATGCACAATCTGGTGCACAAAATGGTTCTCAGAAGTAGGAATCAAAAACAGCAGCCGTTTCCGACCAAAGGGGCTTTTTGAAACGGACCGCGGAAGCCTTCCGAACCCAAGCGTGTGAATAGCCTTTTTGACCTTGTCACGTGTTGCGATACTGGCTTCACCGCGTTCGTGCAAAACACGATCGACAGTCGCCAAACTGACCCCCGCTTCATTCGCAACATCCCTGAGTGTGACTTTAGACATGCTTTTCTCCCGCGCTGAGAATTAATCAATCGAGAGAAGCAGTCTACTTTGCCGGTGAGGGGAAAAACAAATATTCCGAGGTAAAAACCTCAGTCAGCCCTAAGGAGAAAATCCAAGTGCTTTCGCAAACTGTTTGCGTCAAAACCTTTGTCTGCGAGTAAGTATCTCGCACCTTTCAAACTGTTCAACAATACAGGCGCAATCGGACTATCTGCAGCATTGCCACCAGTCAATTTGAATGCCAAAGGGCGGCCAATGAAATCGGTCAGAACTTGGATTTTGGTGGTTTGGCCACCCCGCGACGATCCGATCGCCTGATTTTTGGTCCCCCCTTTTTACCGCCATGGGCAGAGCGGTGCTTTTGGTCGCGGCACCAGAAGTTGCCAGAGCCTCAACGAGAACCGTTTGTGCGACCACCTATTGAACCGGTTATAGATGGTTGTTGAGGGGCCATAGTCGGCGGGGCAGTCACACCAGCGGCAGCCTACTTTCAAAACATGGATGATGCCAGAGATGACCCGGCGATCATCGACACGGTGAGCTCATTCCTTGTTATTCGGCAAAAGAGGTTCAATTACAGCCCATTGTGCGTCAGACAACCAAAACAGATGTCCCATTCAAACCTCCAATCCGTTGAATGGAGAGATTGAATCTGATTTGCTTCGTCAGTTCAAAGATATAAATGAGTTTTGACCCTAGGCAGCTATCCTTCAGGAAGGCTGGTTTTTCCGATCGATGAAGGGATCATTTTGCAAGAAAAACCGGTATCTATCCCTTGACGCCTTTGCGAAGCACTATCTCTCTTGCTAACATAGGGATAACGCAGGCGAGGGATGCGCCACTGCCGCGCTCGGGCTGGTATTTCGCCATCAATCTGAAGAGGCCCGTGCGGAACTGACCCGCGTCATTGAAGTGCAGCTTAATCGCCTGACTGAAGCTCTTGCCAAAGATAAGGGTAAAGGTGCAGACCTCAAACAGCTGCGCAGCGGAGTGATCGGCACATGGTCAGCGATGGTTGATGCCATGATGATGGCACGCGCTGTCAATGATACCGATCTTTCGCAAGAAATCCTTGAGACAACCCGCGACTGGATTCAGCATGAGGCATAACGGACGTTATGCCCATTCCCTCCCTTGCCTTGCCAAGAAACGGATTGAATAGGCGAATAGCGTTCCCTTGTCGAAGATCGTCATGGTGCTCTGACAATCTGGCTTTCGAGAAGTCTTGCTATTTCTGCTTGGTCCATTTCAAGTTCTCGTTGGAGAACCTCAACTGAGTTTTCTCCAAGGAATGACGGGGCTTTGGCGGGAACAGGTCCCTGTCCATCAAACAGGATGGGACTGCGGACCAGTTTCAGGTCTCCAGCTTCTGGGTGGGTTATCGCTTCAATGAGATTGTGATCCGCCACATGTTGTTGTTCGAGTGCTTCGGCAACGTCGAGAATCGGAGCATTGGGGACATCGAATTCTGTGAGGCGTTCAAGCCAGAAGTCGGTGCCATCCTGCCCCATCCGCTCACAGATGATGCGCTCCAACGCATCCCTGTTCATGAGACGGCTTTCGTAGATTGAGAAGCGTTGATCGTCGAGCAGGTGATCCAGTTCCAAAGCGCGCGCGAAATTTTGCCAGAATCTCTCCGTGAGGCAAGCAACGATCACATAACCATCCGAAGTGGGAAAGGAACCATAGGGCACGATGCTTGGATGTCGCGTTCCCACGGGAGTGGGCGCTTGACCGGAAACAAAATAGATCTGTGACAGATAACCAAGCATCGCGATCATGCTGTCCAGCATTGCGACTTCGACATGACGACCGCTTCCCGTCTGATTTCTCTCATGCAGGGCTGCAAGAATGCCGAATATGGAAAAGATGCTGCCTCCCATATCACCGAGCGGAAGGCTCAGCTTGTTGGGTGGCTGGCCGGGCTCCCTGTTCATGTGCATCGCACCCGAGAGCGCCTGAACCACAATGTCAAACGCCGGTTTGTTGCCATGCGGGCTAGTCTTTCCAAATCCGGTTATGGAGCAATAGATCAGCTTTTCATTCGACGCTCTAAGGGTATCAAAGCCCAATCCAAGCCGGTCCATGACACCGGGCCGGAAGTTTTCGATCACGATATCGCTCTTATCGGCAAGCTGGTGTGCAATCTTCCTTCCTTCGGGTGATTTGAGATCAAGACTGATGCTCTTCTTGCTGCGATTGAGGGCGATGTAGTAATGGCTCATGCCGTTTTGAAACGGCGGGAAATTGCGGGTTTCATCCCCGCCGGAAATAGGCTCCACCTTGATCACATCTGCGCCAAGATCAGCCAGAACCATTGAGGCATAGGGGCCGGAAAGGATACGGGAGAAATCAAGAACCTTGATCCCGTGAAGGGGGCCGGGGTGGGTCATTTTTTCACCGTCAGACATTTGCCGTTTCCCTTTTCGCGATTTTCATGATGGCGGTCGCAGAAGCGATCAGCGTCCCATTTTCGAGAAGAACATCTGCATCTACAAACATCATGGATCGGCTTGCGTGGCGCACGCGCGCAACGGCAAACAAGAAGTCCTTGTCTCGGGCCGCACCGACAAAGCGCGTGTCCAGTTGAACGGTTAAGGTTGGTTGCCGGTCTGCTGCGTTCCAGGCTTCCAGTGCAATAGTCTGATCAAGAAGGGTGGAAAGCACACCTCCATGCACAACTCCAAGGGCATTCAGATGCTGTGCCACAATGTGCAGTCCATAGCGTTTCTCCCCATTTTCCCGCTTTTGCCTGAGTAAAGGGCCGATCAATTCCATAAACCCTTGGGTTTTAAGCGGCGACCAACCGTCGTTGCCGTCTTTGTTTTGTTCCATTTTTCCTCCCGATCATTCTCTCAGATTTGTAATTCTTGTATGTCGTCTCGAATTTGCATCATCGCCATTGCAAGCTCAGGAATATCGTTCTGCTGCAATCGCTCGGATATTCCGATGGCGACGAGAGAGCGGATCATTTTGCCATTGCTGCCAAAAGCGGGCACAGCCACCACGGTGACGCCGGAAATGTAAACGCCCTGATCTACGCCGTAGCCGAGCTCTTTTGCGCGTTCAATCTGGGCCAGCCAGTCTTCAAATTCGGGAGGATGGTCCCAGACAAGTTTGTCGAACTCCTTGCGCAGAGCTTCCTTGTCCGGACCATTGTAGGCGGCAAACAAACGCCCCGTTGCGCTGATCAGCGGCGGAAAGCGGCTGCCGAAATCCACTTGCAATCGAAACGGCAGGGTCGACTGGGACAAGGCGATCACGACCATTTGCGCTGGCTCTGCCAACTGGGTGGCGATTCCTGTCACGCCGAATCGATTTGACAGCTCTGACAGGCGTGGTTGAACCAAAGTTGAAAAGGAATTTTTCTGAAGCGCGGAGCGCGCAAGCGGCAAGATTCCGATGCCGATCGAGTAGCGTTTGGTGTTGGAATCGAACTCTACCAGCCCCTCATCCTGCAAGACTCGAAGTATGTGAAGACAGGTGCTCGGCACCAGTCCGAGGCTCCTGGCGATGGGATTGACCCCTACGGGGTCATCGGACCGCGCAAGCAATCGCAGAATTGCCAGAGCTCTCGTTACTGCAGGCACTTGCCTTTTGGTTTGCTGATTCATTTCCTTCTCGGACATTTGTCGCCCCTATCCATCTGATTTTCCTGATTTTATTGTATATATACAATAGAAAAATCATATTGACAATAGAATATCAATCTACCTATCGTTGTCAACGTGACAAGCCACCAAACTGAGTGGGTCTATAAAAAGCATAATCGAGGGAGGCAAAGGGCAATGAAGCGCCTAACGGAATATACGTCCTATACGGATGCACAGAAGCATTTTTCAAAAAATGCACTTTGGGATTTGTTCGAGGGGAACCGTGAGCGTTTCAACATTGCGCATGAATGCATCGACCGATTCGACGAAGGTGATCGTGTTGCACTGCGCATTGCGCATGCAGATGGAGCAGATGAAATCATCACATTCGAGGAGATTGCTCGGCGTTCTTCCCAGATTGCCCATTTCCTGAAGTCGAAAGGGCTGAAAAAAGGGGACCGGGTTGCGGTTATGATCGAACCATCTTTGCCTTTTTATTGCTGTCTGTTCGGTGCAATGAAGGTTGGTGCGGTCGCCGTGCCGATGTTTACGCTCTTCGGACCGGACGGCATTCAACTCCGTGTTAGTGATTGCACGCCCGAGATATTTTTTACCAATCTTGAAAAGCAGGCCGACGCTATTGCAGGCGGGGCAAAGAATGTGATCGTTGCGGACTTGCCCTTCCTTCAAAGCCTCGAGACCTGCCCGATTTACTTTCCGTGGCACACTTCCGGCGATGATCTGGCCGTTTTGCAATATACTTCGGGTACGACGCGGCTGCTCCCTGCGGCGGTGCATCATTCGCACCGGTCTATTGTCACCCTGATGGTTGCGGCATTGTACGGAACCGGTATCCGTCCGGGCGACCGCTTCTTCTGCCCGTCTTCGCCGGCTTGGGGGCACGGACTGTGGCACGGCACGCTGGCGCCACTGGCAATGGGCGTGTCGACCGGTACATTCAGCGGTCGTTTTGATCCCGTTCGCCTGCTTAAGGCCTTGCAGGATTTCAAGATCACCAACCTGACGGCTGCGGCAACCCACTATCGCATGATGCGCAATTGCGGTGAGGCGGAAAATTTCACCTACAGCTTCGAAAAACTGAGCTTCACCGGCGAACCCATCGATTCCGAGACCGCAAGCTATGTAGAGCGGATCTTCGGCACCAAGGTGCGCTCCATGTATGGCACCACCGAAATCGGCGTGATCATTTCCAACTACCCCGGAGCCGACGATCTGGAAGTGCGCGACGGTGCCATGGGCAAGGCAGTCCCCGGCGTCGAGGTTGAAGTCCAGAGACAGGACGGCACCCCCGCCAATCCGGGAGAGACCGGTGAACTGATGGTCAAGAAGCGTGGGGAATGGTTCCCCACCAAGGATCTCGGGCGGGTCGATGAAGACGGCTATTTCTACCACGCCGGGCGAGCAGATGATGTCATCATCTCGGCAGGTTGGACGATGAGCGCGGTCGAAATCGAGGATGCGATCCTGCGCCATCCCAAAGTGGCCGAATGTGCCGCCATCGGCGTCCCCGACAGCCTTCGCGGTCAGGTGGTCAAGGCCTTCATCCTGCTCAAGGAAAAAGCAAATGAGGGACTGGACGAAGAAATTCAGGAGCTCGTGCGCACCAATCTGAGCCGTCACGAATATCCCAGAAAGATCGAATTTGTCACATCTCTGCCAAAGACACCGGCAGGCAAGGTGAACAGGAAAATCCTGCGCGATCAGGAAGCAAAAACACTGGAGAACGCGGTGTAATCCGCCCCAATTTGTTCGAGGAGAGAGACATGAACGAAACCTTGCATCGGAAGTTTCCGAAAATTACCCCGGAAGGTCTCGACGACCTGCGCAAACGCGTTGGTATCAAGATCGAGAACACAGTCGAGCCGTGGTGTTATGAAGCGACGCGAGACAATATTCGCCACTATGCTCACGGCATTGGAGATGACAATCCACTTTGGTGCGATCCGGACTATGCCAAAAATACAAAATATGGCGATTTGCTGGCCCTTCCCAGCTTCCTGTTTGCCACCAGCCGCATCATTTCCGGTTATGTGGGTGGTTTGCCTGGAGTGCATGCGATGTGGTCTGGTGCAAACTGGATCTGGCACAAGCCAATCCTTCGTAACACCGAGTTTCGCACAGAGGCCTATCTAAAGGATCTCATTGAGCATGACACAAGGTTTGCAGGCAAGGCTGTGCAGCAAATCTATCATGTCGACTTTTATGACGCCCAAAATGGAGATCTGCTGGCCGAGGCAGATAGCTGGTGCTTCCGCACGGATCGTGATCAGGCGCGCGAGAACGGCACCAAATATACCGAAGCCAAGGAAAAGGGCCGCCGTGTCTACACTCAAGAGGAGCTCGATTCCTACTATAAATACTATGAGCAAGAGAAAGTTCGAGGCGCTGATACCCGCTATTGGGACGATGTTAGCGAAGGCGAAGCGTTGCCGACCATGGTAAAAGGTCCAATGACGGCAACCGGTTTTATTGCCTATGCGCAAGGTTGGGGTGGTCTTTATATCCGAGCGAACAAATTGGCTTGGCAGCTTCAGCAAAAGCATCCATCCGCTGGCATCAAAAATCGGTTCGGAATTCCCGATTGCCCAGAGAGAGTGCATTGGGAAGAAGAATTTGCTCTCGAGGTCGGAGCGCCTGGAGCTTATGATTACGGTCCGGAACGCACATCGTGGCTCACCCATCAGGTGACCAATTGGATGGGAGACGACGGGTTCTTGGCCAAGGCCAATTGTCAAGTCCGTCGCCACAACCCTGAAGGAGACATCATCCTCATCCATGGTACGGTTACACGCAAGTTCGAGGAAGACGGCCGGTTTCTGGTCGAGATCGAGCAGCGGGCCGAACAGCAGGATGGCGAACTGTCCGCAATCGGCTCGGCCGTCGTGGAACTGCCCAAGAGGTAAGGGGTTCCTGTTTCAACCTTTGGGAGGTTTGGTTGAACATTTTCGGAATGATCCTGAAAAAACTCGAAGACATCCTTCATCTTGGAGGATGTCTGGGTCTGGTCGCGGTTGCGGCCCTGATCAACGCGGATATCCTGCTTCGGCTTTTCTTTAACGAACCGGTGCAGATCCAGTTCGAGCTCACCGAGCTCTTTCTCATGCCCGCGCTGGCCACCTTGTCCCTGTCTCGCGTTTATCGCGAGGGAGGGCATCTGGCGATCGATTTGATACCCAAGAACTTCGCTGGAGATCTGGGGTTTTTCATCAAGATTGTACAGCTGTTTTTGCCAACCGTGTTCTTTGCGGTGGTGACTGTCATGTCAGGGAAATTCGCCCTCAACTCTATTCTTGAAGGTGAGATTGAATATGGCGTGATCGACTGGTCGCTTGGCTGGGCATATGCGTTCGTTCCGCTTGGATGTGGCGTTCTGGCTCTGCGACTGGCGCATGACTTTATAGAAAAGATCGTCATGAAATAAATGAACAATTTTCTTTGGAGGAGAGAAAATGACCTACATAATAAATGCCGCAATTGCGTTTACCGGCCTGTTGTCCATCGGGGTGTCCGTTGCTCAGTCCGAAACCTTGCGCCTTGGGGATTTTCAGTCGACGAGCCACATTGTATCGGTCGAGGGGACGACCAAATGGATGGCCGCTGTCGAGAAAGCCACGAATGGTGCTATCACATTTCAGCATTTTCCTGCCCAGCAGGCGGCCAAATCCAAGGCTCAGCTCGATGCAGTAAACAACGGCATTCTTGATGCGGCTCTGTTGGGTGCCATCTATCATGCCGATGCCTTGCCCATGAATTCCGTTGTCGGGCTGCCCGGCTTTTATGGCTCTGCCGTTCAGGGCACTGGAGCTCTGCAAACCATGCTATCCGAAGGACCGTTGCGGGACGAACTGCTCGCCGCGGGGGTAACTCCGATCTTTGGCTTCGTGCTACCGCCTTATCAGGTGCTAGCAAAAAAGCGCCTTGGCATGCCCGCCGATTGGCAGGCTCTCGACGTCAGGACTTCTGGCTCCACCCAGGCCATGACAGCCCGAGCCGTGGGTGCTGTTGGCATCTCCATTCCAGGTCCGGAAGTCTACACCGCCGTTGAACGTGGTCGGCTTGATGCGGTCCTTTTCCCTCTCGCCTCAGTGCCTGGTTACAAGCTCAATGAGGTGGTTAGCCATATTTCAACCAACGGCTCTTTTGGAGGTTACAGCTTCATCATGGTCCTCAAAACATCAGTGTTTGAAGGACTGTCTAAAGATGTTCAGGACGCCATGCTGGAAACCGGGATGAAAGCTGCCGCCCATGTGGCTAAGGCACAGGACGAGTCCGTGACCGGTCTGATCGCTCAATGGAAAGCTGAGGGTATCGATACTTATTCTTTCACCGAGGAAGAATTGGCCACATTGCGTCAAACCATGGAAGCAGTCAGCGCAGACTGGGCAGAACGTATCAATTCCGATCAGGCTCAAGCTGTTCTTGAAACCTATTCTAAGCTCACCGGCAACGAATAGTAAGCATCGAACAAGACCAATAACGGGTGGTCAGGTTCTGACCGCCCAAGATCAGGGAGCCTCAATTCAGTCGATGCTGACTTTTCTTGCCATACTCATTCTGCTTGCTCTGTTGATGGCGTTTCGGTTGCCGATAGCCTTTGCAATGGGGATTTCGGGTTTCGCAGGCCTGAGCTTGCAATTGGGGTATCGTCCGGCGCTTGCCGTGTTGGAGCGGGCCATTTATGACAGTTCTTCATCCTTCATTCTGGTGGCCATTCCATTGTTTATCCTGATGGCCGAGCTGTTGACCGCAGGCGATGTAACGCGCCGGGCTATTATCGCCTGTCAGGCATGGATTGGCCATGCAAAGGGTGGGCTCGCTATGGCCACTGTTGCTGCCTCCGTCATTCTTGCCGCATTGGTCGGTAGCTCAACTGCTTCCACCGCAGCGATGGCTGCTTCCGCATTTCCAGAAATGCGTAACCACAACTATTCCAATCGGCTCTCGGCAGCAGTGGTAAGCGTCGGGGGCACATTGGCTGTCGTTGTTCCGCCCTCGATTGTTCTCGTGGTCTATGGAGTTCTGACCGAGACATCCATCGGCAAACTATTCATCGCCGGGATTGTGCCCGGACTGCTAACGGCAGCGGGGCTGGCGCTTGTCATTAAAATCATTGCTCACACCACAGATCAGGCCCCGAAGGGCGATCCCTTCGATCTCGGCAAGGCAGTAAAGACCAGCAGACACATAATCCCGATGACCCTGCTGCTCGTCTCTGTGATCGGAGCGATCTATGGTGGCCTTGCTTCCCCATCCGAAGCCGCAGCTCTCGGCGTCATGGGGTCACTGATTATCGTGCTTTTGCAACGGACCATCACCTTCAGCGCGTTCAATCGCTCGGTCAGCGGCTCGATCCGCGCGACGGTGATGATAGTGACCATCGTTGCCTGCTCGGCGATTTTCTCGAACTATCTGGCTTTCACCCGCATCACGCAGGAATTGCTCGAATTTGTCGCGACTACGGAGCTGTCGCGCGAGGTGATCATGGGCATCATCATCCTGATCCTTCTGGTGATGGGCATGTTCATGGATCAGTTGGCGATCCTGTCGCTGGCCATGCCGCTGGCGTTCCCCATGGCAATGGCGCTCGACTACAATGCGGTCTGGTTCGGTATCGTGGTGACAAAGACCGTTGAGATCGGTCTGCTGACCCCGCCGTTGGGGCTTAATGCCTATGTCGCGGCAGCCCAGACAGGGGTGCCATTGAAGACCATTTTCCGCGGAATATTGCCCTTTCTGGCCATGGAGGTCCTTGTGCTTGTGATCCTTCTGGCCTTTCCGCAAATAACCCTTTGGCTCCCCGCGCTGATGCTGAACTGATTTCGGGGCGCGGAACAAGAAGACCTTAGAGAATAGCGCACTTCCAGCTTGTTGTCGGAGCGAGATTTCGTCTCCGGACGGGGAAGGTGCATGACAATGGAGACCGTTCGATGAGCATAGTGCACAGCGCAATTACGCCCAATTCTTCCGGATTTGCCGAGAACAGACGGGCTATGGAAGCGCAATATGATCGGATAGCGACCGAAGCGGGGCGTATCATCAAGGGCGGCTCGGAAGCCTCGCGCCAACGCCACACATCGCGCGGCAAGTTGCTGCCCAGAGACAGGATTGCGGGTTTGCTCGATCCCGGCTCCCCTTTTCTCGAAGTGGGTCTGTTTGCCGCCTCTGGTCTCTACAATGACGAGATCCCGGCGGCGGGTGCCATTGCAGGGATCGGCAGGGTCGAAGGGCGGGACTGCATGATCCTCTGCAATGATGCCACTGTGAAGGGCGGCACCTATTTCCCGATGACCGTCAAGAAGCATCTGCGGGCGCAGGAAATTGCCGAGGAGAACGGGCTGCCCTGTATCTATCTGGTGGATTCGGGTGGGGCCAATCTCAACAATCAGGACGAGGTCTTTCCTGACCGGGATCATTTCGGCCGCATCTTCTACAACCAGGCCCGCATGAGCGCCAAGGGGATCTGCCAGATCGCCGTGGTCATGGGGTCTTGTACGGCTGGCGGGGCCTATGTGCCCGCCATGAGCGACCAGACCATTATCGTCCGCGAACAAGGCACCATCTTCCTTGCCGGTCCGCCGTTGGTGAAGGTGGCCACTGGTGAGGAGATCGACGCCGAAACCCTCGGAGGCGGCGACACCCATACCCGCCTTTCAGGCGTTGCGGACTATCTTGCCGATGACGATCATCATGCGCTTGCTCTTGCCCGCGAGATCGTGCGCCATCTGGGGCCAGCCCCCCGGCCCAACATTGATCTCATCGAGCCGAAGGCTCCACTCTATTCGATTGATGAGGTGATGGGCATCGTCCCGGCCAACGACAAGGTGCCCTATGACGTGCGCGAGATCATCGCCCGGCTGGTGGATGGCTCGGACTTTGCCGAGTTCAAGCCACGCTATGGCACGACACTGGTTACCGGCTTTGCCCATATTGACGGCGTACCCCTCGGCATTCTTGCCAACAATGGTGTGCTCTTCTCGGAAAGCTCCCTGAAGGGGGCGCATTTCATCGAGCTTTGCTGTCAGCGTAAAATCCCGATCCTATTCTTGCAGAACATCACCGGCTTCATGGTCGGCTCAAAATATGAGGCAGGTGGCATCGCCAAGGATGGCGCCAAGCTGGTCTCCGCCGTTTCCACCGCATCCGTGCCGAAGATCACCGTGATCATCGGAGGCTCTTACGGTGCGGGCAACTATGGCATGTGCGGCCGCGCCTTCGGGCCTCGCTTCGTCTGGATGTGGCCCAACGCCCGCATTTCGGTGATGGGCGGCGCACAGGCGGCAGGGGTGCTCGCCGATGTCTGCCGCGCAGGCATCGAATCCAAAGGCGGGAGCTGGTCTGAGGACGAGGAAGCCGAGTTCAAGCGCCCCACCATCGAGATGTTCGAGCGCCAGTCCCAGCCTCTCTATGCGTCGGCACGACTTTGGGACGACGGGATCATCGATCCACGCAAGACCCGTGATGTGGTGGCCCTGTCGTTGCGCGCTGCGCTGAACGCCCCAGTGGAAGAAACCAAGTTTGGCATGTTCAGGATGTGATGATGATGAAGCCTTTTGAAAAAATACTCATTGCCAATCGTGGCGAAATCGCTTGCCGGATCATCGAAACGGCGTCCCGTCTCGGCGTCAGAACCGTAGCGGTCTATTCCGATGCGGATGCCACCTCGCGTCATGTCGCCATGGCGGATGAGGCCGTCCATATTGGCGGGTCTGCTCCGACCGAGAGCTATCTGCGGGCCGATGTCATCATCGCAGCAGCACGGACGACCCGAGCCGAGGCCATTCATCCCGGCTATGGTTTCCTGTCCGAGAATCCAGATTTTGTCGAGGCGGTTGAAGCGGCAGGGCTGATCTTCATCGGGCCGTCAGCCAAAGCGATCCGCGCCATGGGTCTGAAGGATGAGGCCAAGGACTTGATGGATCGGGCGGGCGTGCCCGTCGTTCCCGGCTATCAGGGCAGCAATCAGGACGCGGCCTTTCTGGCTGAGAAGGCAATCGAGATCGGCTATCCGGTGCTGATCAAGGCCCGGGCTGGCGGTGGTGGCAAGGGCATGCGCAAGGTCGAGCATGCCGCCGATTTCGTTACCGCCCTCGCCTCGGCCAAGCGAGAGGCAAAGTCCGCCTTCGGCGATGACCGCGTGCTGATCGAGAAATTCATATCCTCACCTCGTCATATCGAGGTTCAGGTCTTCGGCGACAGCCATGGCAATGTGGTGCATCTGTTCGAGCGCGACTGTTCCCTGCAGCGTCGGCACCAGAAGGTCATCGAGGAAGCCCCCGCGCCGGGGATGACGCCAGCGGTGCGCGAAGCATTGACCGGAGCCGCCGTCACCGCAGCCAAGGCCATCGGCTATTGCGGCGCCGGGACTATCGAGTTCATCGTCGATGGGTCGGGTCTCTTGAGGCCAGATGGATTCTGGTTCATGGAAATGAACACCCGTCTGCAAGTGGAGCATCCGGTGACCGAGGCCATCACGGGGCTTGATCTGGTCGAATGGCAGTTGCGTGTGGCCGCCGGTGCGCCCCTGCCACTGAGGCAGAATGATATCACCATGTCCGGCCATGCCTTTGAGGCGCGCCTATATGCAGAAGACCCCGCGCATGATTTTCTGCCCGTGACGGGAGCTCTCCATCACCTCAGATTTGCTGAGGGTGCCCGCTGTGATACGGGCGTGCGAAGCGGGGATGAGATTTCACCCTGGTATGACCCGATGATCGCCAAGGTCATAACCCACAGTGCTTCCCGAGCCGAAGCGCTCGCCAGCTTGCACAGTGCGGTGCAAAACACGCACGTCGCGGGAACAAAGACCAATGCCAGCTTTCTGGCAGCGCTTGCGGCACATGAGGACTTCAATGAAGGGCATTTTGACACCGGCCTGATTGATCGGGATATCGGGGCGCTCGTTACCATGCCCCCAGCCAGCGAACTCCATCTTGCTTTTGCGACCCTCGCAGCCCTTGAGATCCGGCCTCTCCCTCTGCTTGCGGCGCATAGAGGCTGGCGGCTCTGGGGTGAAGCAACTTCAACTGTGTGTCTGAGTGTCGGAGACGAGCAAATCGAGCGAACACTCGTCTACCATGAGGACAACGCCTTGTCTCTGAGAGGAGGGGAGGAGCCGTTGACGCTTCGTGAGTTGGAAAGGGAGGGGCGCCGGTGGTCGGCAAGGATTGGTGCCACGAACCGCGGGGTTATGGCGAATGTGATTTCAGCCGATCTGGGGGATCGCCGTTTGATATCGGTCCTCTGCGATGGCATCAGCCATGATCTGATCCTTCCCGATCCAAGGTCCGGCAGCAAGGCCTTTGCCGACAACAGCAACGCCGTCACCGCCCCGATGACCGGGATTGTGATCGAGCTCTCCGTTGCCCCCGGTGACAGCGTGCGTCAGGGTGACAGCCTCGGCATCATGGAAGCCATGAAGATGGAAACCAGCTTCACGGCCCCGCGCGATGGAGTCATTGCGTCGGTCGCCTGCTCTGTGGGCTCAGCCGTTGAGGGGGGCTCGGTTCTGGTCTCCTTCGTGGAGGCGGCAGGATGAGGCCGAGCGTTTGCATCTATGAGGTCGGCCCCAGAGACGGGTTGCAGAATGAAAAGGCGATCATTCCCACCAAAGACAAGATCGCACTGATCGATATCCTGTCGGGCGCCGGATTTCGCAAGATCGAGGCGACCAGCTTCGTCTCGCCCAAATGGGTGCCGCAACTGGCCGATGCCGCCGAGGTGATGACGGGGATCAGACGCGAGCCGGGCATCGACTACAGCGTTTTGACCCCCAACCTCAAGGGAGCGGAATTGGCGCTTGCTGCCGGGGGCGGACGAGTTTGCCATTTTCACGTCCGCGTCCGAGGGCTTTTGCCAGAAGAATATCAATTGCTCGATTGCCGAGAGCCTTGGCCGCTTCGAACCGATAATGGAGCTGGCAGCAAAGGCGGGCATTCCGGTACGCGGCTACGTCTCCTGCATGATCGTCTGTCCCTATGACGGGCCGGTCGAACCCGATGCGGTCTCCCGTGTGACGCGATCTCTGATCGACATGGGGTGCCACGAAGTCTCGTTGGGCGACACCATCGGTGCCGGGACACCTCAAAGCGTCAGTCGGGCGCTTGAAGCTGTGCTGAGAGATGTCTCTGCGGATCGTCTCGCCGGGCATTTTCACGACACAAACGACAACGCCCTTGGCAATGTGAAGGCCGCTCTGGCGTTGGGTCTGCGCACCTTCGACAGCGCCGTCGGCGGGCTCGGCGGCTGCCCCTATGCGCCCGGCGCAAAGGGCAATGTCTCGACCAGCGCCCTTGTCGCCATGCTCGAGAGCGAAGGCTTCGACGCCGGGATTGACCAGAGCGTGCTGGCAAGAGCGGAGCAGCATCTGGGCCATGTTAGGCGCGATGAACAGAAGACAAAGGAAGTGACAGTATGACGTTTGAGACCATCAGGATAGACAAACAACCGAACGGGACTGCGACCGTCACTTTGGCGCGGCCTGACAAGCACAACGCCATGAACGAGATCATGATCGCCGAGTTGGCACAGGCGGCCGGACATCTCACTGAGGACAGCTCTGTCCGGGTGATCATTCTGGCCGGGGAAGGCAAGACCTTCTGTGCTGGCGGCGATCTTGGCTGGATGAAGCGGCAGATGGACAATGATCGGGATGAAAAGATGAGGGAAGCAGGCGCTCTTGCTTCCATGCTCAATGCCTGGAACAGCCTACTCAAGCCTGTCATCGGCAAAGTGCATGGAGCAGCTTATGGCGGTGGACTTGGACTGGTTGCTGTCTGTGACGTGGTGGTCGCGGCAGAGGATTGCCGGTTTGCGCTCACCGAGACGCGTCTCGGTCTTATCCCGGCCACCATTGGCCCCTTTGTCGTCTCACGCATGGGCGAAGCCTTCGCTCGGCAGGTCTTTTTCAACGCACGCCCATTTGATGCCGTGTTCCTGATGCGTGCTGGTCTCGTCGCCCGCATCTGCAAGACGGAGGAAATGGAAGACGTCGTCAATGAGGAAGCAGCTTTCTTTCTGGATTGTGCGCCAGGAGCAATTGCCGACGCGAAAAGCTTGTGCCGTGCCCTGGCAGGTTGCAAGCCGCACGAGGTGGCCAACTTCACGGCAAGCGCGCTCGCAGATCGATGGGAAACAAAGGAAGCCCAGCACGGCATCAAGGCCTTTTTCCTTAAAACACCCGCCGCATGGAGGACATAAAGTGACAACGATTTTCGGCGTATTTGATTTTTGATTTGGTAATAGATTGCAATATCAATAAAACTTCCCTTGACCGCCACTGCTGAAGAGGCTTGCTACGGCTTTGTTGCAAATATCGAGCTTGGATAATTTCTATCCTCAACCGGGGTGCCACCTTAAGCCTCTCCAATCTTGAGGTGGTTTTCGTGAAAAGTCATCGATTCGGCTTGAGTAAACGACTCGATACCGAAAGCTCGTTCGACGATGCGTGCCTCACCAAGAACGTCGTTTGAAAAGTTGGTAATCGCGCATTTTTCATCCGGAATACCCTCATAGCGATGGGGGATATGGGGATGATCCGATTGAGGGGAAATTGTTTTGATACCAGATTTAAAGCACCAAGGCCTGAGCGTGAGTGCTATTGCTTGTCAGGTTTGCTGTGACCGCGAAACGGTAGGCAAATATTTGGATCTGGGATTGGAGGCGCTAGTTTATGGCCCCCGGCTGTTTTGCTGAGGTGTCATGCGCTCATGGTGAAACACACGTTCTTCGCCTTCATGTCCCAAAACGCGATTGCGCTCATCCCGACCGGCAACATCGAAGCGGAGAGCGACACGTTGCATTCGTTCGTCTTCATCTGTAGGCGGAGCATTGCGCACGGTTGGTGCTACTCTGATGTAAAGGGCTCCCGCTTCGGCCAGTTGGGGGACTTTCTGCTTGATGCAGAGAGACTTCCCATTCCTAATGGTGTGCAAGCCTTCTGGAAATGGCCTCTGCAAGTGCCATCTAAAAATTAGAGCGAGGCTTTTAGCCCTTGCTGGTCGGTAGCCCAAGGCCGATGCAAGCCGCAGACGTATTGCACAGTTTGAACTTGATTGAACCGCGGCTGTGACCAATCAGCTCCTGCAATGCTCGGTTCAATGCCGCTTTGTTGTAGTTGTGCCCCGACACTTCATCACTCAGCATCATGAAATAGGATGCCAAGATGATGTCATTTTCAGTGTTTGACTAATTCATTAATCTTACAGTGAGAAACTACAGCGGAATTGGCCGAATTTCATTGGAGGAATGACTCTCTCACGTGTTTTATCTCATTGACAGCTGTCAATGAGATAAAAATTTTCTTGCTGAGGACGTCAGAAAGAGGAGTGTCTGGCCTTAAGATATTCTTTGCCTGCACTATTTCCTGTAAACGCAGATCTCCGCTGTCTCAACATGTCCGGCTTTGCATGAGCGATGCCTTCGGCATCATGTCATTCTGGCTCTTTTTTGAAAGTCTCATAGAGCTCAGGCAATTTCCTCGCGACAAATTCTGCAAATGCCCGATCGGGCATTTGCATAACTGAGTGTTTGTCTTTGTGGGCCAATGTGGCAAGCTTCGTGTTGTCTGACGTTACGTCAAAGGAGGGTGGAAGAGCCGGTTTGGCCTCGATCTCTTTGATAAGATGCGAAATCCGCTCATCTGATGAAGCAATGTTCTTGAAGGATGAGCCTTCGATTATTTCTCTTGCGTTATCGAGGTGTTCTGGCTGCACTAACAGATCTGCTAAATCCTTCCAGCGAGGGCGCCCAATTTTGGGGGCAGGGCCGATGCTCTCAATGATGTCATCGGGGATCTTCTCGCCGACGACCTTAAGTCGCGAGGCTTCCGTTTTGTCAACTGACAGAGCAGACATGACCCGGGCATTAGCCTGTTCGTAGTTGTGGACCATTTTGAATAGATGTCCGGCAAGGCGGACCTTTTCTATATAGGTCGCGTCTCTCCGGTAGCTGTTCTCTCTGCCTTGCTCCATCAGAAGATCGATGTCATCGAGGTCCTTGACAATGCCCTTTATGTATGTATCGGCCATGCCTCTGGCTGCCATCAGGCGTCTGGTACCGCTCACCACTTGGTATCTATCACTGACTTCCGGATGCGGTCTGACGATGATCGGTACATCCTGACCGTCCTTCTCCATGGACTTGCTCAGTCCTTCGATCTTATTGATGTTAGAGTCATCTTCTAGGCGATGAGGAAATGGCGAGGGGTCGATCTTGGACGTCGGAATATTCATGACTTTGCCGTCGAAAATTTCCGAGCTGTATCTGTCGGCTTCAGAACGCTTCAAATCTTCCCGCGTGTCGTCGGTGTGTTTCGTCAGAAGGGAAGCCTTGCTCGCCTTGCGCAACAGGGCCGCCATCCGAATGAAGAGCCTCTTTTGCGGCTCCAGAAGGCTGTCATTACTGGCAAGATCCGAAAGCCCATTTCCGAGAACTAAAGCGCTCCCATCCAGAAATGGTGCCAATTGCAATAGAAGGTCTGGATACCGGCTTTTGAGCAATCTTGCGGAGACCAACGCTTCACGAATTGCATGAGCATTCTTCGAATTTCCATGGAGGATAAGGGGAGTAATCAAGATTACGGCGGACAGCTTCTCTCCGGCTTCCTCACAACTCTGCGGATGGCTGGGGTCATTGCTTTCGCACTTATCGGTCATCACATCTTGGCAAAGCAGTGCAGCAAACGGCGCTTTGGTTAATTCAATGTTTGCGAGAGTTTCCTTACTCCTGATATCAGTCCCCTGCTGAATATCGATATCGAAAGTAAGTTTTTCCAAAACCTCCTGTGCACACTGCAGCCAATCGGTTTCTTGCAATGGAAATGCAGCCAACTGGCGTTGAGCTATTCTTTTAAGAGGTGCGAGGTCGTCGGTATTTACAGTGCCGAATAATGGATGCTGCTTTTTGCCTGTCATTTATGAACTTCCTATATCGTCATGTGACCGCAAGCGCGGTTGAAATTTTATCACGTAGGTAGATGGGATCGTTGCCTCTCAGAGAAAAACAGAAAACGCGAAATTTATTAGCCACCACGGCAAACGTCATACTGGGTGAAACCGACGATCTCGGGTTAAAATCAAGCCTCGGTTTTGTATGTCCCAACAAGTATGATGATCGTCTAATTTTTGTGTGCAGCAGGTTGTCGCGTGCACCAAAGAACAATCAGCGATGGCTGGCGGAATCGAGCGATTGTGCATTCAGTATTGATTAGGTCGCTCTCTTATCTGGTACTGTGAATTTGACGATTGTGGTCAATCGGAATATGGGGGACTGGTCACTATTCAGATCATTCCCGAACCAGAAGTTGTTCGAGACGGAGATGATGTGGTTGGATCAGCTAAATCTGAAATAATGTAGCAAAGGGTAGAGTCGTCCAATTGAATAAGTGGCTTCAATTTAGAAAAATAAAAAAAATTTCAGATTGGCACTAAAAGGGAACATATCGCAGTGAAACCCTTCAAGTCGTTTTGATCGTACCAAACGAGGAGAATTGAAGCTTCAGGAAAGCGCCGTCACTGGTCGCGAATTCAATTTAAATTTCTTTTTACTAAAAATTTTTGTTTCAAATAATTTGATCTCATTTCCTCCAAATACCTAATTGGAGGAAAGCCATTGCCGGAAAGAAGCAACACATCAAAACTGAGTGCCAGGGCGCTTGCTAAGGTGCTCAAACGACACCCTGTGCCGCATTTGAGCATTTCAGATTTAGGGCTCCGCTGGAGTTGCAGCAGATCAACAGTCGAGCGTCATCGCCTTACATTTTCATTGAAAACCGCAGGACACAAAGATGCCCACCCCGAATACAGCCTCTTCGATATTCTTCGGATAGAAGGTGTTGCTGACCCTGAAGGGAAATGGATCGTTGGAACAGACGTTGATCGCGAGATCTTCTCTGCCCCTCTTTTGACGATCAATGATCTGGTGCAGCTTGATCCGAAAATCAAACGGCGCTCTTCTGAAACATTTCGCGCTCGCGCCCGGACTGCCGCTCGAACGCAAGGTCATGGTGACATTGCGAGGGATCGCGAGAGTATCCGGCTCGGGCACGCTTGGTTGTTCCGTCCAATCGAAGCTGATTTGCCTTACCTTCATGCCACCAAGCTGAACGGAGGGATGGAAATATGACGAGCTTTTGCGTCAGTGACCAAATTGTCCCTCAGCATACCAGAATGACGAAAACACCCGCTTGCATTCAGAACATAAAGGACATGTTTGAACTATGCCGCGTAGAGCCAAACCCCCGCGCCTCTTTCTCCGGGAGAGACAAGGTCGTTCGCCGGTCTATGTCATCCTCGACCGAGGCAACGAGACAAGCACGGGCTACGGCCCTGAATGCAGCGAAGAAGCTGAAAAGTTCTTGAGTGACTATCTCGCGTCCAAATGGTCGACGCGAGATCTGGTCTCTCCCTCCAATATGGCTGTGGCCGATGTTCTGACTGCCTATGCAATTGAACATGCGCCAAGCACGGCCGACCCAGCAAGGGTGGGATATGCCATTGATGCGCTGATGAGCTTTTGGGGCGAAAAGACCGTTGCAGAGGTCAAGAAAAACAATTGTCGCAAATATGCTGAAGAGCGTGGTGTTACTGATGGGACAATTCGGCGGGAGTTGGGCGTTCTTCGCGCAGCTCTGAATTACTGTGAGCACGAGGAATATCTCCTCAAGGCTCCTGTCGTCCATCTGCCCGAAAAACCTTCTAGCCGCGATCGCAGGTTGACCCGAGAGGAAGTCGCCAAACTCTTGAGAGTGGCGCGCAAAAATCCTGAGACTAGGCACATTGCAAAATTCATTCTGGTTGCGGTCTATACCGGTACACGAAAGAGCGCAATCCTCAATCTGGGTTGGGAAAAATCTGACTTTGCGGGTCATATCGATATCGAGAACGGGATTCTTTATCGTGCTGGTGCGAAGGAACGGCGAACCGACAAGGAACGTACGCCTGCCCGCTTGCCTCGACAGCTTCTCTTGCATGCTCGACTTTGGCGTAAGAACAATCCGATCTGTGTAATTGCCTATCGCGGTGAGAAGGTCAAGGACATCAAGACTGGCTGGGAGCGGGTTTGCCGCGATGCCGCGATCATGGGAGTCAATCGGCACACCTTGAAACATACGGCTATCACATGGGCTATGCAGAACTGCGCAACGCCGGCCGATGCAGCAAGCTTCTTTGCCACCTCCATCCGAACAATCGAGGAAACCTACCTCCATCATCATCCTGATTTTCAGGATTCGGCTGTCAGTGCAATGGAAGCGAATAACAAGAAGCCCAGGAAATAGCGTATCACCCCGGCGATTTCATGGGCCATTTCATGGGCGCAATCGAGGTGCTCCAGAATTCTCTTTTCCTAAGGTGCTGTATTTGCTGGGGAAATTTGGTGCACCCGGCGAGATTCGAACTCACGGCCTCTGCCTTCGGAGGGCAGCGCTCTATCCAGCTGAGCTACGGGTGCAATATGTGCTCTTGTCTCTTCCCTCGAATGCACCCTATGTTTGGGGCGATTTGGGAAAGAGCATATGTGACAAGATCAAGACACATTGTGTTATCACGGCTTTCTTAGCGGATGCGTCACGCAGGTGCAATCGAAAAGCAGGGCGTTGCGTATCCTTTGTGCATATTCTTTTCAAAAGGGGTGGCGCTCTGCTTGAGTTGTGACGAAATTGCGTTTTGCATGGCTTGGGAGATGTTTCTGTTTGCTTGGTCTATTGGCTTGCCGTCGGCTGATTTGTCTTAGAGGCAGTCGCAGCTAAGGGGATAAGATTATTGATTGTCGAAAGTGCCCATTTATTTGTTTTATATTTAATTTTCCAAATCACAAATTCTATTAATTAAATAATTACATCTTTTAGAAAATATTGTTACCGAGAAATTCTTGTCATGAGGTGTGATTTTGTACGAGCAGAACAGTATTTCTTCGGAGGATTTGTCCGAAATGCCGATAAATCCTATTCGAGTGATTGAGAGTAATAGCTCTTTATCCAAATTGAGTTCTGAATCATTTGCGTTTCAAGCGGGGGCAGCTCCGTTGGCGATCGCCTATATTTCACCTCATATGGATTTCGAAGCTGTTGTTCGGCGACTGAATGACATGTCGGGTAAAACCAGGGTTATCGGCGTTATGACTGCGGGTGAGCTGTGTAACTGCTCTGACAATGCGCTTTATCGGAATGCGGCTGGTCGTTGGGATACGTTGACACTTCAAATTTTTCCTCCCGATCTCATCGGAGAGGTATCCGTTCACAAAGTCTCCCTACATAATGAAGATATACGGTCTGGCAAGCCGAATAAAAGCCGTGATCGACGCATTGAGAGCATTGTTCAGGATCTCAAACGGATCAATGTTCCTTTTGCAATCCGGCCTGAAGAGGTCTTCGCGCTCACCTTCATTGATGGTCTTTCTGCTTCCGAAAACTATCTGATGGAAGGTGTCTATCAAAGTGGCAAGTTTCCTTGTCTGTTTATCGGCGGTTCTGCTGGCGGTAAGCTCGACTTTATGGAAACCAAGATTTTCGATGGAACGCAGGTTTTACAGAACCACGCGATCATGGTTTTTATCCGGATGGCCAAAGGGCGAAAATATGGGGTTTTCAAAAGCCAGAACTTCAAGAAGAGCAACGCTTCTTTCCTGATTGCGGATGCTGATCCCAACTTGCGAGTCGTGCGCAGTGTGGTTGATAAAGCCAGCGGTGATGTTGAACCTTTCATCGATCGTTTGGCTCGTCATTTCCGGGTTTCCCCTGACAAGGTGGGGGACAGTCTTGCCAAGAAAAGCTTCGGGATTGAACTTGATGGCGAGATTTTTGTGCGTTCTGTTGCGGCCATCAAAACGGAAGAGGGAGAGGTTGCGTTTTACTGTGACGTCAATCCTGGTGACGAGTTGTTCTTGCTGGAAGCGACGGACTTTGCGCAACAGACGAAGAATGATCTGGGGAGTTTCCTCAGAGGAAAGCCAAAGTCCTTGGGGGCTATCCTGAACGACTGCATTTTGCGGCGTCTCAACAATCAGGGGGCTACCAATGCGCTTTCCAATGCCTGGGATATGCCTGTTGCGGGCTTCTCAACGTTTGGCGAGCTGTTCGGCATCAATGTAAACGAGACGCTCAGTGCTATTGTTTTCTTTGAAGATGAGGCTGATGTGTTCGAGGATGAGTATCTGAAGAATTTCACTATTCATTACTCGCGCTTCAACAACTATTTTACTCGCTGCCGTTTGGCTAGCGCAGAGATGATCAATCTGGTGAGATCCAAGATTATCGATACCATGTCCGAGCAGTTTGCTCATGTTGGAGACATTCAGACTGTTCTGTCAAATACTCAGCATATGCGTGACTCGCTTTACTCGATCAGGTC
Source organism: uncultured Cohaesibacter sp. (assembly GCF_963664735.1). Taxonomy (NCBI): domain Bacteria; kingdom Pseudomonadati; phylum Pseudomonadota; class Alphaproteobacteria; order Hyphomicrobiales; family Cohaesibacteraceae; genus Cohaesibacter; species uncultured Cohaesibacter sp. Next base: position 4,238,892 of record NZ_OY761553.1, read on the forward strand.
TTCCATTTCCGGGGTAGATGCAGGCAAGGATGGGAAACAGGTCAAACAGAGCGAGGAGGCGACGGATCTTTCCTATCAGTTCGAGCATTTGTCTGGCGCGATGAAGGGCTTGAGAGACATTTTGAGCGTTATTGACGGGATTACCGGCCAAACGAATCTGCTTGCGCTTAATGCGACAATCGAAGCGGCAAGAGCGGGGCAGGCTGGACGAGGCTTTGCGGTTGTTGCTTCTGAAGTGAAGCAGCTCGCCGGGGATACCAAATCAACGCTTGTGCACACCGAAGAGACCATCGGAGACATGGAAGGTGCTCTTGCTGCGTTGGGTCAGCTGATTGAACAGACGCGGCAGAAGTTTGTTGATGAAGGGGAACTTTATAAGTCAACCATTCAGCAGATTGATGACATGATTGCTCATCCGGATGGTATCGACAAGACACTCAATGAGTTGGGCGAAATCGTTCAGGCGCAGGTAAAGTCAGCTGAAGTTGTCCAGAAGCAGCTCGAGAAACTTTCAAGGCTTGGTAGCAGCGCTGCCGCCTAGTCTGTTGCTGCAGCGACTTGTTGATGTGATCATCTTAATCAAATAAATGAAAACCCCGGTTTTGCCGGGGTTTTTATGATTGTTCCAGCAAAAGCTAGATGACTTTCCTTACTTCAAACAGGAAACTATCTATTCCTGTTTTTAGTCTTTCCCCATTGTGGGCCAATTCCTGAGAAGCATTGTGCACGTCATGGGCTGCGTTGGATGCTTCAACGATGCTTTCATTGACCGAGGCGATGTTGCCGCTGACTTCGGCACTGCCAGCAGAGGCTTCTTCGATGCTGCGTGCTATTTCATTCGAGGCTGCGCTTTGCTGTTCAACCGCAGCGGCAATGGCGACGGCGATTTCTTTCGTGTTGACCACAATCCGTTCGATGCCGTCGAAGGAATGGACGGCGTTCTGACTTGCTTCCTGAATGCGAGCGACTTGCAGTCCGATATCGTTGGTTGCCTTGGCAGTTTGCGTGGCGAGGGCCTTAACTTCGTTTGCTACAACCGCGAAGCCTTTACCAGCTTCTCCTGCTCTTGCCGCTTCAATCGTTGCGTTGAGAGCCAGAAGGTTGGTTTGCGCGGCAATATCGGCAATGAGTGACATCACGGCACCGATGCTATCTGCGGCATGGGAGAGGCCCTTGAGGTCTTGGCTTGTTTGTCTGACCTCGTTGACTGCATTCTCGCTGTGTTCTGCTGAACGCATAACCTGCTGGTTGATTTCACTGATAGAGTTGGTCAGCTCTTCTGTTGCTGCGGCAACTGCGCTGACATTGCCTGTTGTTCTCTCTGAAGCCTGCTGCACGATTGTTGCCTGGCTGCTAGAAGAGGTCGCAATCTGGTCCATGGAGCCAGCAGACGCTTCCAATTCAACGGCAGCGGCAGCCACAATCTGTACGATGCTGCTCATCTGGGTTTCGAAGTCCTCTATGGCGTCGGAGAAGGTGTGGACCTTGTCGGCCATCATGTCCATGGCCTTGTTGACGGTGCGGCTTGCTGTTGCGAAGCTGCCGCTCATGCCTTTTTCGGAGATGCGGCGGAAATATTTGTTCTGTGAGACATATTCCAGTGAAGCTGTCGATTCTCGCAAATAGGCGTCAGATCTATCGATCAAATCGTTGATTGCATGGAGCAATCGTGCCGCATCGCCTGTCTCTGTGATATTTATGACCCGCTTTTCAAAATCGCCCTTGGCAGCAGCTTCACAGACATCAATGGCTTTTATGACTGCGGATTTATATTGGTTTTTCAGCATACTGATGATCTCATTTGTTAAAGATATGTGCGCGCAGGTGATGGCTGTCGAGCGTTATAGAGGCTTTATAAGGTTGCAATGAATTCGTCATAGGCCACGCCCTTGGATGCCAGGACATCCGTGAGCATTTTGCGGGAGGCATGCATGCCTTCTTTGCGATTTGGATGGGCTTTTTCTGTATCCAGCAATTGTTTGTAAAGCGGGATGATGACCGACTCTACAATATTTCTATCGGGGACGCGGCGGTTGGAATGATATCCGATAATGTTGCCTGAAGGATCGTGACTTGGGGTGATGTGGGCGTTGACCCAGTAGTGGTCGCCGTTTTTGCAACGGTTCACGACATAGGCGAAAATTTCCTGATCGTTCTGAATGGTTTCCCACATCAATTCAAACACGCATCGCGGCATGTCTGGGTGGCGAATGATGCTGTGAGGTTGTCCGAGGAGCTCTTTTTCCGAATAGCCGCATATCTGTACGAACTGCGCATTGCAGTAGGTCACGTGGCCCTTGAGATCCGTTTTTGAAACTATGAGTTCAGTTTCCTTGAAAAATCGCTCGGTTCCCGTTGTGGAGACACTTTTTGCCATACTCACTCCAGCGCAAAGCAATGAAGCTTTGCTGCTTACTTAATACTGCTAGGTTATTTGTATCAGTACGTCATTAACAGAGTATTTAAGTGCTAATATGATTGTAAATTGTAATTTACTAGTAAATATGCTTACGTATATTAAGTAATAGGTAAAATTTACCAAAACTAAAAGTGGTTTCTTATATTGCTGTTTTGTTTAGTCCTGTAAATTTTGGCATAGAAAATACTTGTTATTGTGAGCGTTGTTGCTGCCGATTTATGCGCCACAAATAGCGCGATACTGTTCGGGTGATTGGCCGCTTTCCTGTCCGAATACAAAAAAATCCCGTCTGAGGTGAGGCACAGACGGGATCAAATTTGCAGCAATAGAAATTCGATTAGCTCAATCTACCGTGGCAGTGCTTGTATTTCTTACCTGAACCGCAAGGGCACAAAGCGTTACGAGGCACTTTGCCAAAGGCGTTGTGAGGAGCGTCCGCTTCATTTGGAACAGCTTCATTCTCACCGGTGTTCGGATTTGCATGTTGTTCGTGCATTTCCGGCACTTCGTTCTGAGCAAACGGATTTGGCTCTTCATGACGCAGTTGAACATGTGCGAGCTGCTGGGTTACCAGACGGCGCATATTGTCCATCATGGTCTGGAATAGTTCGAAACTCTCGGTTTTGTATTCCTGCAGAGGATCGCGCTGGCCATATCCACGGAACCCGATCACGTTGCGCAGGTGATCAAGAGCGACTAGATGTTCGCGCCAGAGATGGTCGAGAATCTGCAAAAGAACCGATTTTTCCACCTGACGCATGAGATCTGGAGTGAAGTTGGCCGTCTTTGCAGCCGCAGCCTCATCGGCGGCCTTCTGCAGGCGTTCGATGATTTCTTCGTCCGCAATGCCTTCTTCCTTGGCCCAATCTTTGACCGGGACATCGAGATTGAGGAATTCCTGCACTTCCTTGTGCAGTCCTTCTACATCCCACTGTTCGGCATAGGCGCGTTCAGGAATATGCTTGGCGACGATGTCTTCCACGACTTCGTGGCGCATGTCTGCAACGGTCTCGGCGACGTTATCATCCTTCATCAACTCAACGCGCTGATCGAAAATGACTTTACGTTGGTCATTCATCACGTCGTCAAACTTGAGAAGGTTCTTACGAATGTCGAAGTTGCGTGCTTCGACTTTCTTCTGAGCTTTCTCCAGCGCCTTGTTGATCCATGGGTGGATGATGGCTTCGCCTTCCTTGAGGCCAAGCTTCTGCAACATGCCGTCCATGCGATCAGAACCGAAGATGCGCATAAGATCGTCTTCGAGGCTGAGGAAGAATTTGGAATGTCCCGGGTCACCCTGACGACCGGAACGACCACGCAGCTGGTTATCGATGCGTCGGCTTTCGTGACGTTCTGTGCCGATCACATAAAGACCACCAGCCTTGATAGCCTGTTCTTTCTTGGCTTCGATGTCGGCCTTGATCTCTGCGATCTTCTTCTGGCGCTCTTCGCCCTGAACATCCTCAGCGATTTCCTGAGCGATGCGCATGTCAAGGTTGCCGCCGAGCTGAATGTCGGTACCACGACCTGCCATGTTGGTGGCGATGGTGATTTCGCCCGGTGCGCCGGCCTGAGCCACAATGATTGCTTCCTGTTCGTGGAAGCGGGCGTTCAGAACCTGATGCGGGATCTTTTCCTTTTTGAGGCGTGCAGACAGCTCTTCTGATCGCTCGATCGAGGTGGTGCCGACAAGGGCCGGTTGGCCGCGGGAGACACAATCCTTCATGAGGATAACCAGAGCATCGTCCTTCTCGCGCTGTGTGCGATAGACTTCGTCGTCGTCATCGATACGCTGAACCGGCAGGTTGGTTGGCACTTCGATGACTTCGAGGCTGTAAATGTCCATGAACTCTTCCGCTTCGGTCTGGGCCGTGCCGGTCATGCCGGAGAGCTTGTCGTAGAGGCGGAAATAATTCTGGAATGTTACGGAAGCCAGAGTCTGGTTTTCGGGCTGAATGGAAGCATGTTCCTTGGCTTCAAGAGCCTGATGCAATCCGTCGGAATAGCGGCGTCCTTCCATCATGCGGCCGGTGAATTCGTCAATGATGACGACTTCGTTGTTCTTGACGATATAGTCCTTATCGCGAGCGAACAGCAGATGGGCACGCAGAGCCTGATTGAGGTGATGAACGATGGTGACGTTCTCGATGTCATAGAGCGAATCGCCCCCAAGCATGCCTGCTTCCTTGAGCAGTTGCTCGACATATTCCGTGCCTTCTTCGGTGAAGGTTGCGGTTTTCTGCTTTTCATCGATTTCGTAATGCTCAGGGCTCAGCTTGGGAATGTAGGTATCAATCGTATTGTACATTTCCGAGCGATCATCCAGTGGGCCTGAGATGATAAGCGGCGTGCGGGCTTCGTCGATCAGAATGGAGTCCACTTCGTCGACAACCGCGAAATTGTGCCCGCGCTGGACCATTTGGTCGAGATCATATTTCATATTGTCGCGCAGATAGTCGAAGCCGAATTCGTTGTTCGTGCCATAGGTGATATCTGCTGCGTAGGCGGCTTTGCGCTGGGCGTCATCCAGACCATGGATGATAACGCCTGTGGTCAATCCAAGGAAGCGATAGACTTGCCCCATCCAGTCGGCGTCACGTTTTGCCAGATAGTCGTTGACGGTGACAACATGGACGCCCTTGCCTTCCAGCGCATTGAGATAGGCTGCCAATGTTGCGACAAGTGTTTTACCTTCACCGGTTCTCATTTCCGAAATCGCGCCGTCGTTGAGCACCATGCCGCCGATGAGCTGCACGTCATAGTGACGTTGCCCCAACGTACGCTTTGCTGCTTCTCGAACGGTAGCAAACGCGGGCACCAGCAACTTTTGCAGCTTTTCCCCGTTGGCCAATTGTTCACGGAACTCCACGGTCTTGTTGCGCAAGGCCTCATCGGAGAGCTGGGAATATTCATCTTCCAGCGCGTTGATGGCGGCGACTGTGGGACGATACCCCTTGATGCGACGATCATTTGCCGTTCCAAAGAGTTTGCGAGCGATAGCTCCAAGACCAGCCATAGACCGGATCCTTCCTTGAAAATGCCCCCACAAATTTGTGAAGGCCTTATTTGTAACGCAATTGCGGCGAGACTGTTCTCACTGAGATGTAAGTCTCGGCTTTAACATGAATGTCAACAGCTAATAAACCGATGTTGGCAATAAACTGCTCGGCTGACAGATAAGATTGGGCCTTTGTCTTGTCAACGCCAAGAAAGGCGGGTAGGTCACATGAGAGGCAGTTTTTTAAGTTTTTTCGTTCCAAAGTGAACAAAGATAGGAAAGATACAGATGGTTCGTGCCTATTTTCAACGGTCTGCAATGGCTGCAGCTACCGCTCTACTCCTGATTGGTGGCGTTCAGGGCGCTCTGGCACAGGATGCCAAGGCCGATAGTGTTGTTGCCACCGTGAATGGTAAAGAGATCACCACAGCCGAATTTGATGCCATATCTGCTCAGCTCGGTCCTCAGGTCCAGCAGATGACGCCAGAGCAGAAAAAAGAAGCTGTTACCACGATGCTTGTAAACATGGAGCTTGTTTCTCAGGCGGCCGTCAAGCAGGGGCTGGATAAGTCTGAAACTTTTACGAAACAGATTGAGTTTTTGAAAAAAAGGGCGCTGCAGACAGAATATTTCCGCAAAAATGTGGATGAAACCATTACCGATGCGGACCTTCAGGCAGCTTATGACGAGCAGGTTGCTACTCTGCCAGCCCGTCAGCAGGTCAAGGCACGTCACATTCTGGTGAAAACCGAAGACGAAGCAAAGGAAATCATCAAGCAGCTTGATGGTGGTGCAGATTTCGCTGAATTGGCCAAAGAAAAGTCAACAGGTCCTTCCGGTGCTCAGGGCGGCGATCTTGGCTATTTCGGACAAGGACAGATGGTGCCAGCATTCGAAGCTGCCGCGTTTGCTCTGGACAAAGGCAAATATACCGAACAGCCTGTGAAATCCGATTTCGGTTGGCACGTTATTCTTGTTGAAGACAAGCGGGATGCTCCAAAACCGACACTTGATGCGGTCAAGGACAATCTTCGTACATTTGTGGCTCAGCAGAAGTTCCAGACGTTGGTCGATGGTCTTCGCAAGGACGCAAAGATCGATATTGCAAAATAGGGTCTAAATCGCCCTCTGCCAGCGCATATTTGATAAAATGGGCTGGCATTTGTCTAAGGCACAGTTTATGGAGGGGAAACGCATTATTCGGCCTTGGGGCTGGCGGTGTTTTCCCTCTTTTTTATGGAAAGATGTTTGCGATGGATCTCAAACCTTCTCCCTTTGCACCAACTGATTATCCTGATCTGGAAGCTTTGGATGGTTTTCGACTTGGTGTAGCTGCAACCGGCGTCAAATATAAGGGACGCAATGATGTTTTGGTTGTCGTCATGGACGAAGGGACGTCTGTCGCTGGGGTTTATACCAAATCCAAATGCCCGTCTGCACCTGTTGACTGGTGCAAGCAACATCTGGCTGGCGGAAGCGCTCGCGCCCTTGTTGTCAATGCTTCCAACGCCAATGCCTTTACCGGTTCTGCAGGTGAGAAAACGGTCAATGCTGTCGCGACCGCTGCCGCCGAAGCTTGTGGTGCAAAGCCATCCGAGATCTTCATGGCATCGACCGGTGTGATTGGCGAGCCGCTCGATCCGACTCCGATCGTCGGCACCTTTGGCGCGCTTTTTGATCCAGCGAAGACCGACACATCCTTCATGGAGGCAACGCAAGCCATCATGACGACCGATACCTTTGCCAAGGTGGCTACGGCCAGTGTCGATATCGATGGGTCTGCGGTTACCATTCATGGTTTTGCCAAGGGTTCTGGCATGATTGCGCCCGACATGGCAACGATGCTCGGTTTTGTTTTCACCGATGCGCCTATCGCTTCAGAAGCGTTGCAAACTCTGCTCTCAACCCATGTCGATACGTCCTTCAATGCAATTACCGTTGATAGTGATACATCGACCAGTGATACCCTGATGGCCTTTGCTTCTGGTGCAGCCAGGAAGCGTGGTTGTCCCGAAATCGAGGCCGCCGATGATCCGCGCCTTGCTGCTTTCTCCGACGCTCTTTGCGCTGTGTTGCAGGATCTGGCCAAGATGGTCGTGCGCGATGGGGAAGGGGCCAGCAAGTTTCTTGAGATCACTGTGACCGGTGCCGAAGACGACAAGGCAGCCAAACGTGTGGCTCTTGCCATTGCCAATAGTCCGCTTGTGAAGACGGCGGCCGCTGGTGAAGATGCCAACTGGGGTCGTGTGGTGGCAGCCGTTGGCAAGGCTGGCGAGCAGGCCGACCGGGACAAACTTGCTATCTGGTTTGGTCCTTATCGCCTTGCTGTGGACGGCATGCGTGATCCTGACTATTCCGAAGAACTGGCCAGTGACTATATGAAAAACGGTGAGATTGAGATTCGCACCGATCTGGGTATCGCAGATGGACAGGCGACCGTTTGGACCTGTGATCTTACCCATGGTTATATCTCGATCAATGGCGATTATCGCAGCTAGGTTGAGCCGTTTATGAGTGCTTCTGACAAAATGGATGGTTCGACTGTGAGGCTTTTATTGGTCGTGGCCGTTGCTTTGGTTGATGAGGATAATCGCATCCTCATCGCCCAGCGCCCGGAGGGAAAGAATCTTGCCGGTCTTTGGGAGTTTCCTGGCGGAAAGCTGGAAGTCGGGGAGCGGCCTGAGGAAGCGCTTATTCGGGAATTGGAAGAAGAGCTTGGCATTGTAACCAAAGAGGCCTGTTTGGCACCATTGACTTTTGCCAGTCACGCCTATGATGATTTCCACCTGTTGATGCCGCTTTATGTCTGCCGCCGCTGGCAGGGGACGCCGCAGTCTCGCGAGGGGCAGTCACTTAAATGGGTGCGGGCTGGCGCTTTGCGAGACTATCCCATGCCGCCCGCAGACCTGCCTTTGATCGCGCCTCTGGTCGACTTGTTGGGCGTGTAGGTGAGTATTGTATAAATTAAACATTTGGTTGCTATTATTTTAGAAAGCAGTCTGACAGGACCTCTTTTTTGAGATTTTTTTTATAATTTTCTATAAATTTATATTTGTCAGGTAATTTATGCTTGTCTTCGTTGTGCGCCATTTGGCAGGATAGTCATGTTCCAGAAATTCAAAGCTTTTTTGAAAGATGAGAGTGGAGCCACGTCCCTCGAATATGGCATTATCGTTGGGATCCTGAGCATTGTCGTTATTGCATCAATGAACAGCATGCTTACCGTGCTCAAATCTCTGCTTTCCTATCTGGCTGACGTATTAAATTCTGTCGAGCCCTAGGCCTGTCCAGCGAACGCGCTCATTCCTGCCTTTTAAGCTGTCAAAAGCAACCCACAGACGGAGCTCTTGTGAGACCGAGACTGTGTTTTATCGTGCTGATTTATCTCCCAAAACGCTCGCTAGGGAGACTTTGGCACTGCCCGGACGCAATGGCTTTTGCTGGTTTGGGGCGGGCGCCCAGCCAGACAAGGACAGGATCTCAAAGGTCGCTCTGACTTTTCCGTCCGGATCTGAAAACCGCTCCTGATAAACTTCCAACACACGTTTGAGAGTTTCGCGTCTCATGGTCTTCTTGCTTCGGTCGACCAAAATATTGGTGGCTCCCATAGACCGCAAATCCTGCAAGAGGGCCAAAGCAGAGGGGTAGCGCACGGTCAGAATGTCGTGATCGACAACGGGGAGCGCAAAGCCTGCGCGTTGCAGCAGGGTGCCCATGCTGTTCAGGTCCGGTAGAGGTGATACGCGCGGGCTGACACCTCCAGAAATTTCGCTGTCGGCAACGAGGAAAGCCTCGCGTAATTCCCTGAGGCTTTCTGCGCCGAGCAAGGTTGCAAGCAGCAGGCCATCGGGGGCGAGAGACTGGCATATTTGAATGAGCGTGCCGGGAAGATCATTTACCCATTGCAGGAAAAGCGGCGAGACTACCAGATTGAAGCTTTGAGGCTTCAAGGGGATCTTTTCGGGATCGAACAGGATGCCTATGTCATTGCCTTGGAAAAAGCAGGGGTGTTGTTCGAGCCGGATAATCTGCTCGGTTCCTGGCCTGCTTGCCAAGGTTTTGGCCAGAAGGCCAGTATGTCCACCCAATTCGGCAATTTTGGGGAAAGGTCTCATGACCATCGACAGTCGGTCAAGCATGTCCGCGGCAACGTCTCGAAGAAGAAAATCTCCCTTTGTCCCGTAAGTCTCCAACGCTCTTTTGCGACGATGTGCCAACAGATCAATGTCGAAAAGGCGCGGAATATCTGTCATCAAATGAAGGGTCCCGGTTTTCTCCACACTCGCGCAATAGTATGCTTGGGGTGGAACAGACGTCGTTTGCAATGCAAATGGTGCTATTTGTGTTTGGTTTAGCTACGCGCGAGGGTTGGGGGGTGTCAATGATGAAATCGTTTCTCAAACGATCTCCTTTGTCTCAGAGGTCTGTGGTTGGACTGTGGGAGCCCATTCTTTCTCTGGTTGCGACTGGTAAACGGGCTTTGCAGGATTTGATTATTCCGCCGCGCTGTGCCGGATGTGGCAAGATCGTGCAGGATGCCAATAGTCTTTGCGGTTCATGTTGGGCGGATATGGAATGGATTGCGCGCCCTTATTGCTCAGTGTCCGGTTTGCCCTTTGCCTATGATTTGGGAGATAGTCTTGTCAGTCCGGAGGTGCTTGCCAATCCGCCAGTCTATGATAAGGCCCGCTCTGTGGCGATTTTCAGTCGCACTGCCAGGCGTCTTGTGCATCAGCTGAAATATTTGGATCGGACGGATCTGGCCGTCGTCATGGGGCGGTGGATGGCGAGGGCCGGGGCTGACTGTCTTGCTGCTCCAGAGACGCTTATCGTGCCGGTTCCATTGCATCGCAGGCGCTTGTGGCGGCGACGCTATAACCAGTCGGCCTTGTTGGCCAAGGCGATTGCTGACGAGACCGGGCAAATCTTCATGCCTGAGCTTCTCAAACGCACGCGCCACACGCGCCAGCAAGTGGGGTTGAGCGAGGAGGAAAGGCGGGCCAATGTGGAAGGTGCCTTTCAGCTGAACCTGCCCGACAAGCTGTCTCTGGTTGGGCGTACGGTGGTTCTTGTTGATGATGTCTGGACGACGGGGGCCACGCTTGAAGCCTGTTGCCGGGTTCTGCGTAGAGCCAATGTTGCGGAAATTTGTATAATAACTTTTGCGCGGGTTGTCGGCAGCTCTGAAATGCCCATATTAGTCGATGACTTTTGAATTGCTCCAAATCGGGGGCCTGGCTTTGATGCAAGGCGGTTCGGCTTGGTTTTGAACGGAGACCAGAATGGCTGATGTTGTTATTTATACGCGTAAGATGTGCGGATTTTGCACGGCGGCGAAAAAATTGTTGACCGACAAGGGTGTCGCGTTCCTTGAGTTTGATGCGACATTTGATTTTGATCTCAAACAGGAAATGATCAAGAAATCCGGGCGTAGGACCTTCCCTCAGATTTTCATCAATGACCAACATGTGGGTGGCTGTGATGATCTCATGGCGCTTGAAAAGGCCGGAAAGCTGGATGGACTGCTTGCTGCCTGATGGTCAAGCGGACAATCGGCCAACCAGCTGTTTTGTCAGCTTGTCCATAGATGCGCGTGTGGCTAGAACATGAAAGTGGTCCATTGTTGATCATCTTTCATGGCAAATTCCGAAGCTTTTGGAGAATAGCATGACGTCCTTTCGAGCTGCCTGTGTCCAGCTGCGCTCTGGCCGTGAGCCCGGGCATAATCTGGACGAGGCGGAACACCTGATCAGGGAAGCCCGCCGAGACGGCGCTGATTATGTGCAGACGCCCGAGCAGACTGCGACCATGGAAATGAATCGCAAGGCGATGATGAGTGTTATCTCGGCAGAAGATGACGACGAAGGTCTCAAGCGCATGCAGGCTTTGGCCGAAGAGCTGGATATCTGGCTGCACATAGGTTCAATGGCATTTCTTGTTCGTACCTGTGATGAGGTGAAGGCTGTCAACCGGAGCCTTCTGATTTCTCCAACAGGGCGGATCGCTGCGCGTTATGACAAGATTCACATGTTCGATGTCGATCTTGAAAGCGGCGAAAGCTACAGGGAATCAGCCAGTTTTGTACCCGGACAAAAGGCTGTGAGCGCAATTCTGCCTTGGGGAACCTTGGGGCTGTCGATCTGTTATGATTTGCGCTTTCCATACCTGTATCGCGCTCTCTGCAATCAGATGGGTGCCAATATTCTGGCTATTCCTGCTGCCTTTACCAAGGGGACCGGTCAAGCTCATTGGGATGTCCTGATGCGGGCAAGAGCCATAGAAAACGGGGCCTTCGTGATCGCTGCAGCCCAAGGGGGCAAGCATGAGAATGGCCGCAAGACTTATGGCCATTCCATCATCGTCGATCCTTGGGGAACCATTCTGGCCGAGGCAGACGAAGAGCCATGTTTCATTGCAGCTGATATCGATATGGCCCGAGTGGATGTCTGTAGAAAAGCCATTCCGTCGCTCAAGCATGACCGTGCTTTTGAAATCTGACCCGTTTGGGGGTATAATGTCGGGCCGGTAGATTTTGCTTGCCAATTTGAAAGAATTTGGCATTTTGTGGTGCTTGTTTGCCGGTCTGGTGAACCCCAGTTCTTCCATCGCTGACTAGAGGTTTGACTTGATTAAATATTCGCTGCGCTGCGACCATGATCATCTGTTCGAAGGGTGGTTTCGCAATAGTGAAGATTGTGAAGCCCAGATCAATGGCGGGCATGTTGAATGTCCTTATTGCGCATCGGTAAAGGTTTCTAAATCTCTGATGGCGCCGCGCGTGTCTGGAACGCGAACTCAGGATGGCCCTTCTGCGGGTGCGCGTCAGCTTAATCCTGTTGCCGGTCAGGAAAAGCCTGCTGAAACACAGGTTTCTGTGCCCACGTCTTCGGGAGCTCCTGCCTCAGTTCCTTCCGGGGCTGGCTCTTCTCCGACTGTTCAAGGGCCTAGTCCCGAACAGGTGCGGCAGATTTTGAAATCTTTCAGGGAACATGTGGTCAAGAACGCAGATTATGTGGGCGACAAATTTGCTGAAGAGGCCCGTAAAATGCACTTCAAGGAAAAAGAAGAGCGTGGCATTTATGGCGAAGCAACCATGGATGAGGTCAAGTCGCTTGCTGAAGACGGAATTGACTGTATGCCAATGCCCGTTTTGCCAGAAGACCAGAATTGAGTTTTTTGGCCATCTTGTTGGTTTGATCGATTGTCGCCTGTCTATTCGCTTCAGGCATAGAAAAACCCGCACAGGCTGAACCGGTGCGGGTTGTCTTTTATTCTCAAGAATTATGCGGCTGCAAAGTCTTCGACGAACTTCTCAACGATCCGACTGAGATCACCGGCCTGATTTGAAAGGCCCTTGGAGAGATCTTGCAACTTGACAGATGCTGTGCCTGTTTGCTCTGCTGCAGCGCTCACGCCGCCAATGTTCTTGGTAACCTCGTCGGTGCCAGTTGCTGCCTGCTGGCAGTTGGCTGCAATTTCAGCGGTAGCAGAGCCCTGCTCATCCACTGCGACGGTGATTTGGGACGCTGTTTCCTTGATCATCGCGATGACCTCGGCAATCTCACCAACAGATTTAACCGTGCCGTCGGTGGCCTGCTGAATTTCGGACACCTTGTGGCCGATTTCTTCGGTCGCCTTGGCTGTCTGAGATGCCAGTTCCTTGACTTCTGCAGCAACAACCGCAAAGCCCTTGCCTGCTTCTCCTGCTCGAGCGGCTTCGATGGTGGCGTTAAGAGCAAGAAGGTTGGTTTGCGCAGCGATGCCGTTGATCAACTCGATAACGTCACCAATGGCGGCCGCAGCAGCAGCCAGTGACTGAATGCGTTCATTGGCGGCATCGGCTTCCAAGTTGGCCTTGTCTGCGATTTGGGCAGAATGGAATACCTGATCATTTACGACACGAACAGATGCAGACATTTCTTCGGTCGCGCTGGCCACTGTTTGCACGTTAGCAGATGCCTGATCGGCAGCAACGGCGACAGACTGGGACTGACGGGTCGTCTCGCTTGCCGTCTCAGAAAGATCTTGAGCAGCAATCGCGACTTCGCTGGACGAAGAGGCAATACCTGTTGAAAGTGCCTGCATGCGAGAGACGAAGTCCTGTGCCAATCTTGCACGGCGATCAAGCAACTGTCTTTCGACTTCTTCGCGGCTGGCAGCTTCTGCGCGCAGTTTCTCTGCTTCCTGCAAGCCGATGCGCAGCACTTCAGAGGCCTGAGCGATCTCGCCAATTTCGTCCTGACGGTCTGCTCCATCTACGCGATCGACTGAATCGCCTGAGGCTATGCGGCGCAGGACATTCGCCATTTTGACGATCGGAGCCGAAATATTGTGGGCAACCCACGCCATGGCGGCCATGGCCACAGCCGCAATCAGAAGCGCAACAGCCAACTGCCAGAAGAGGGCGTTATTGTTGCGTTCGCTCATCGCCTCGCTCATGGCAATGGATTCTGCCATGACCACGGAGCGTGGAACGTCAATGACCACTGACCAGCTTTCTCCCGTGCGCCCAAGGGCGATTGGGGAGAAGACGCGCAAGGCATCATCTTTTTCGTCGACGAAGATCTCGGGGGTGCCATTGTTGAGAGCCTTTGTTTCTTCGGCGCCATTGTCCTGGTCGAAGGCAAATTTTCCACCGATCGTTTTCGGATCCAGACTGGAGGCGACCAATAGGCCGTCATTGGTTACGATCTGTACTGATCCGCTGCCGTTGTAGATGCTCTGGTCAACCTTGTTGGCGAGTTCTTGCACAAAGGACAATTCGAAGTCGGCACCCGCGACACCGGCGAATTTGCCGTCGACCATGATCGGCACTGACATGGTGGCCAGATAAACGGATTTACCCTGCACGATATATGGAAGTGGAGCGAGGATATTTTCGTTGCCAGTGCGCTGTGGGTTAAGGAACCATGCTCCTTTTACCAAGCCATTTGGATGCTTGTCCGTGCTGTCATATTCTACAAGAGGCTGGAGTGCGATCTTGCCGCTACCGTCTCGTGTCCAATAAGGCAGGGCGCGACCGGTGTCGTCCGAGCCCATGGCCGCGTCGGATTCGAAGGTGCGGTCCATGCCGTCAAGGGCGTTCGATTCCCACGCGCTGTAGGTGCCATTGAAGAGGGGATTGTCCTTGAGCGAGCGGTTCAGCACCTGATTGAGCTGGATGCGTCTGATCTCGTTGGGGGAGCCACCCTTGCTTTCTGGCATTGCAATCGTTTCGAGCGCCTTGGCCATGCTGCGGGCTGTGGAGAACGCGGTTTCCACTTCTGACTTGATTACACCCGCCTGAGCTGCTGCGAGGTTGGAAAGTAGCGTCTGGCTGTTTTTGTCCAGCAGATCTTCAACGTCGGAAGCAACATAATCGGCATTTTTGCTTGCAGACCAAAGATTGTACGCAACGATGGTGCCTGTAGATCCGATCACGCAAAGGGCCGTGAACGCAACGATACGGACGCGAATGGAATGGAGGTTCATGGTTTGAAAGCCTTACTAATTGCCAGTCAAACGAGTTGCTGGGCGGCTGGTTATTCCGGTTGTCACGAAACCGGACACAATAAGCCCCTGACTGCACAATGCGGTCAAAGAATTAATTATCATTATCTGATGGAGAGGTTAAAAGTGGGTGAAATATACGTATTTGATATTTTAGTCTAAAAACTACAGTTTTATATTTTGGATAGGGTTAGTAAAATCGAATTTCCATATAGAATATCTCATTGCTTCCTATGCGAGCATTTTTGATATTTCTTACAAAATACTATTTTTTATATATTTTTAACAATAATACAATTGTAAATTGTTGATGTCAGCGAGGGGCGCGGCTGCACAAAATCATGTAATTAACGTCCAGATCCTTTGAAAGAGACCATTTGTCAAACAAAGGATTGTAGGTGACACCGCGCTTTTCGATGATATCAAGGCCTGTTGGCGAGAGCGCGCGCTCCAACTCTTCGGGTTTGACGAATTTATCCCAGGTGTGGGTTCCGACTGGGAGCCAGCGAAGAATATATTCCGCGCCGATGATTGCCAATGCATGGGATTTGAGGGTTCTGTTCAGGGTCGCAATGACCATCAATCCGCCCGGTTTTACCATTCTCGCACATTCGGAGATGAACAAACCAACATCGGAAACATGCTCAACAACTTCCATTGTCAGAACAACGTCAAATGTTTCGCCCTTGTCTGCCAATTCCTCCGCTGTTGTCGCTTGATAATTGATGGCCAGATCATTCTCGTGAGCATGCGTTGAGGCGATCCCGATGTTGGTTTCAGATGCATCGATTCCCGTAATATCTGCACCCAAACGGCACAGCGGTTCGCAAAGTAAGCCTCCACCGCAGCCAACGTCGAGAATGCTCAGGCCCTCAAACGGCTGCTTTGCTTTGGGGTTGCAATCAAAATGGGCTAACAGCGTTTCGCGCAGGTAGGCAACGCGGGTTGGGTTGAATTTGTGAAGGGGCCGGAATTTACCCGTTGGGCTCCACCATTCTTGAGCCATTGCAGAGAAACGAGCAACTTCAGCATCATCAACTGTTGTTGCCTTTGGGTTGGTTTGCTCATTTCGTGTGCCCGAAGATGTCATTTTCAGCCCTTTGTCGCCGTATGGAAGCAAAAACCAATTGTACGGGATGGTTTGCCTGTTGGATTGGTTGTCCCTGTGATGGTTTTCAATAGCTTCTTTTAGTTAATGGAAAAGTCAAGCCTTTGAATGCTTGCAAGCGAGGCATCTGCCGAGTATGACTATGCGCAACCGGCGACAAGGTCAATCAACCCTTATGATTGTGTCGCTAGAAACTGAAAACCAATGACAGAAAGCGATAGTGGATGGCTCGTCTTGTCATGAAGTTCGGGGGGACGTCTGTTGCTGATATCAGTCGCATCAGACGTGTTGCCCGACATGTGAAGCGCGAAGTGGACGCAGGCAATCAGGTGGCAGTTGTCGTCTCTGCGATGGCTGGCAAAACCAACGAATTGGTTGGCTGGGTTCAGGAAGCCTCACCTCTTTATGATGCTCGTGAATATGATACCGTGGTCTCTTCCGGTGAACAGGTGACTTCTGGCCTTCTGGCGTTGACACTGCAGAATATGGGTGTCGATGCCAGGTCTTGGCTTGGGTGGCAAATGCCATTTAAAACCAACGGTGTACATGGAGCAGCGCGCATTGAGGAAATCGCTGGTGACGTGCTCATCGAGCGATTGGAAACCAATCAGGTTGCTGTGATCGCTGGCTTTCAGGGTGTGGCTCCGGACAACCGGATTTCTACATTGGGGCGTGGTGGGTCCGATACCAGTGCGGTTGCCATTGCAGCTGCGATCAATGCTGATCGGTGCGACATCTATACCGACGTTGATGGCGTTTACACAACGGATCCTCGCATCGTTCCCGAGGCCAGACGGCTTGATCAGATCTCCTTTGAGGAAATGCTGGAAATGGCGTCTCTTGGCGCCAAGGTGATGCAAGTCCGGTCTGTGGAAATGGCGATGGTGCACAATGTGCGCACTTTTGTGCGTTCCTCTTTTGTTGAGCCAGACGCTCCTGAATTGATGAATACTGACCAGCCCGTCGGAACTTTGATCTGTGATGAGGATGAGATTGTGGAAAAACAGGTTGTAACCGGAATTGCCTTCTCCAAGGACGAAGCGCAAATTTCCCTGCGCCGGCTCGAAGACAAGCCGGGTATTGCGGCGCATGTTTTTGGTCCTCTCTCGGAGGCCAATATCAACGTCGATATGATCGTGCAGAATATTTCTGAAGATGGCACGATTACCGATATGACCTTCACCGTGCCGAAAGGTGATTTCGAGCGCGCCAAAACTGTTCTTGAAGAAGCTCGCCACAACATCAACTATAATGTGCTGCAAGGGTCCACAGATGTCGTGAAGGTTTCTGTCATCGGCATTGGCATGCGTAGCCACGCCGGTGTTGCTTCCAAGGCCTTCAAGGCGCTGGCTGAAAGAGGGATCAATATCAGGGCGATTACGACCTCTGAAATCAAGATTTCGATCCTGATTGATGCTGAATATGCCGAACTTGCCGTTCGTGCATTGCACTCGCTCTACGGTTTGGACAAAAAGTAGTTTGTTATAAATGGCGGCGGCCCTATTAAGGGTCGCTTCCGATGTCTCTGTCTCACATTCAGATCTGGTTCTTTAATCTTCGTAAATGCTTGGCGCATGATTGATCTGTCTGATCTCATCGTGCCATAGTATGTTTGGTTCGAATCCCCAATTGTTGGCACCCTGGTTTGGTGGGTCATTTGTGGTGACTATGAATATGGCGGGGTAGCTGCATCTGTTGCAGCGCCCGTTTGTCAATGCGGAAAATCGGAGAGACCCGGATGCGGGGAAATCTGGCTGGTCCGCGCATACTGCTTCGACGCCTTCGTGAAACGATGGCAAAGCCGACAGATGCGCAGGAACGTTTGAACGAGATTGTGCGACTGATCGCGGCCAATATGGTGGCCGAGGTTTGCTCAGTCTATGTTCTGCGTTCTGATAATCAGTTGGAATTGTACGCAACGGAAGGTCTGAATCCGCTGGCTGTTCACGAGACCCGCTTGCAGGTCGGTGAGGGTCTGGTTGGCCATATCGCGTCCGAAGCGCGTATCCTCAATCTGTCTGAGCCGCAAGAGCATCCCGCATTTGCCTATCGCCCTGAAACGGGCGAAGAGATTTACCACGCTTTCTTGGGTGTCCCGATTCTTCGTTCGGGCCGAACGCTTGGTGTTCTTGTCGTTCAGAACAAGACGCAGCGCGTTTATTCGGATGAGGAAGTTGAGGCTCTTCAGACGACGGCCATGGTGCTTGCCGAGCTGATCGCGTCGGGTGAGCTGAAGGGAATGTCCGGCCCTGGCGCGGATCTTGATCTCGTCCGTCCGCTAAGGCTGGAAGGTCTGTCGATGGCCGAGGGGCTTGGGCTTGGGCGTGTTGTTCTGCATGAGCCAAGGATCATTGTAACCAACCTCATTGCAGAAGATGCTCTGGCCGAAGAGAAACGGCTCGAATCTGCAATAGAGCATTTGCGCCTTTCCGTTGATGATCTTCTCAATCGCGATGATATCTCCCATGTCGGTGAGCATCGCGATATTCTGGAAGCCTACCGCATGTTTGCCTATGATCGCGGTTGGGTGCGCCGGATGAAGGAGGCTATTCACACCGGCCTCACGGCAGAAGCCGCTGTCGAGCGAGTGCAGAGCGATACGCGCGCACGTCTCATGCGTTCTACCGATCCGTATCTGCGTGATCGTTTGCACGACTTCGATGATCTTGCCAACCGTCTCATGCGCAAGCTGAACGGGGATCAGAAAACTGGCAAGAATGGCGAAAAGCCAACGGACTCCATCATTGTTGCGCGCAATATGGGTGCGGCTGAACTGCTCGATTATGGACGCGACCGGGTGCGCGGTCTGGTTCTGGAAGAAGGAGCCCCGACAAGCCATGTGGTTATTGTCGCAAGGGCCTTGGGGATTCCAACCGTCGGGCAAGTTTCAACAGCTGTGAATCTGTGTGAAGATGGTGATCCGATTATCGTGGATGGCGATACCGGTCATGTTCACTTGCGGCCACCGGCAGATGTTGAAGCGTCCTATGTGGATCAGGTCAAGTTTCGTGCGCATCGTCAGGAACAATATCGCAAATTGCGCGATAAGCCCGCTGTCACCAAAGATGGTGTGCCGGTTGATCTTTACATGAATGCGGGCCTGTTGGTTGATTTGCCAAACATGGCTGGTGCTGGTGCCAAGGGGGTCGGGCTTTTCCGCACAGAACTCCAGTTTATGGTCGCAGCCAGTTTTCCGCGTATGCGCGAGCAGGAAAAAGTCTATCGGCAGGTGCTGGATAGCGTGTCCGGCATGCCCGTTACTTTCCGGTCGCTGGATGTAGGCGGTGACAAGGTTCTTGCTTTCCTGCGTATGGCGGCTGAAGAAAATCCGGCCATGGGTTGGCGTGCCATTCGGCTTGGTCTGGATCGCCCGGGGCTGCTTCGCACGCAAATGCGTGCTTTGCTGCATGCCGCTGCGGGCCGCGAACTGCGGCTTATGTTTCCGATGCTGACCGATGTGTTCGAATTTGACGAAGCAAAGTCGCTGTTTATGCGCGAGGTTGCCCATCTGGAGCGGCACGGATACGAAAAACCGGCAAAGATTCATCTCGGGGCGATGCTTGAAGTGCCGTCATTGCTGTTCCAACTGGATGCCTTGCTGGATCGCGCTGATTTTATTTCGATTGGTACGAACGATCTGCATCAGTTCATGATGGCTTGCGATAGGGGCAATACGAGGCTTTCGGGTCGTTACAGTTCTCTTTCGCCTTCTTTCCTCCGCGCCCTGAAAAGCATTATCGAAAAGGGCGAGGAGAAAGCCGTGCCTATCACGGTCTGTGGTGAACTCGCAGGCCGGACGGGTGGCGCCATGGCGCTGCTGGCGCTTGGCTGTCGTCGCCTATCCATGGCTCCTTCGTCTGTGGGGCCTGTCAAAGCCATGCTGCTTGATCTTCCGCTTGAAGAGTTGGAAACCGAGTTTGCAGAAGTGCTCGCAACCGCAATTCATGCAGATGAGATCAAAACCTTCCTGCAGGATTTTGCTGAGCGCTACGAGATTGTTATTCCGGCCGGATATTTGTAGCGATTCATTTTTAATCGTCAGTGCCATCGGTTTGCCGATGTTTCTGCTTGATTGACCATGAGTGCTTTTCAACGGCCATAGCTACAGGACTAATAAAATGGTTGGAGTTACCATTCCGCAGGGGCGTGTAGAAGCCCTCATTCAACGGTTTGATGCCCTGTCGGCTGAAATGGCGGCGGGGCCAGACCCTGATGCTTATGTGAAATTAAGCCGTGATTACGCCGAGCTTGAGCCCGTGGCCATCAAGGCGAAAGACTATTTGGTTGCGCTTCAGGAGCTGGAAGACCTCAAGGAAATCCATGAAGATCCTGAGATGGATGCCGAAATGCGCGAACTGGCGCAGGCCGACATAAAGCCAACCGAAGAAAAGATTGAGGCTCTGGCAGCTGAGTTGCAAATCCTTCTGCTGCCAAAAGATGCCGCCGACAACAAGAGCGCCATTCTCGAAGTGCGTGCCGGAACCGGCGGCGACGAAGCGGCTCTTTTTGCCGGCGATCTTTTTCGCATGTATCAGCGGTATGCCGAGGATAACGGCTGGAAAGTATCGGTCATGTCGGTCAGCGAAGGCGAAATGGGCGGGTATAAGGAAATTATCGCCAGCGTTACGGGCGCCGGTGTTTTTGCCAAATTGAAATATGAGTCCGGGGTGCATCGGGTTCAGCGTGTTCCAGAAACCGAGTCAGGTGGGCGCATCCACACGTCGGCGGCTACCGTTGCCGTTTTGCCTGAAGCGGAAGAAGTTGATATCGAGATCCGCCCGGATGATATTCGAATCGATACCATGCGCGCTTCGGGTGCTGGCGGGCAGCATGTGAACACGACCGACTCTGCGGTTCGAATCACACACCTTCCTACGGGCATCGTCGTTACGTCTTCGGAAAAATCACAGCATCAGAACCGCGCCAACGCCATGAAGGTTTTGCAAGCCCGGCTTTATGAAGCGGAGCGGGAGCGGGCAGCTAATGAGCGTTCCGAAAATCGCAAGGGGCAGGTTGGTTCGGGTGATCGCTCCGAGCGTATTCGTACCTATAACTTCCCTCAGGGGCGGGTGACTGACCATCGCATCAATCTTACCCTCTACAAACTGGACAAGGTTTTGGCCGGTGAAGCTCTGGGCGAAGTGGTTGATGCGCTGATCGCAGAAAATCAAGCTCAAATGTTGGCTGCAGCTGAAGAAGATGCCGTCTAGACGTTGAACAGCCGATGCCACGGGGAGCCGGAGACTCAGTATGCGTCTTGATCAGATGATTGCAAAAATGTCCCGATCTCTGTCTGAAACCGGAATTGAGACGGCGCGGCTCGATGCGCGGTTGCTTGCCTGTCACGGGCTTGGATTGTCTGAGACAGACGTCATTTTGCAGTTTGATCGCATATTAAGCCTTGAAGAAATGGCCCAGCTTGATGCTCTGCTTGTGCGACGCATTGAGCGTGAGCCGATTGCACACATTCTGGGGCACAGGGAGTTTTGGGGGCTCGATTTCAAGGTTACCAAGGACACCTTGGTGCCAAGGCCGGATAGCGAAACGCTGGTGGCTGGTGTTCTTGAGGCTATCGCTGACAAGAATGCGCCTATGACAATCGTGGATATCGGCACGGGGTCTGGCTGTTTGCTGCTGTCCTTGCTTTCCGAATTGCCGAACGCATTCGGCATTGGTAGCGACATCAGCCCTGCTGCGCTTGCTATTGCGAAACAAAATGCTCAAAGGCTCCGGCTGCACGAACGATGTGCTTTTGTCTGCGCCAGCTATGCCGATGTTTTTTCTGAGAACATCGACATATTGATTTCCAACCCTCCGTATCTTGCTCAAGAGGAAATGGCAGATCTGGAGCGCGATGTGGCCGATTATGATCCTGTTTCTGCCCTTGTTTCAGGTGAGACTGGTCTTGAGGCTTATGAAGTCCTGTTTTCATCCATTGCTTCATGGCCCCATAAGCCGCAAATTATGGCGTTCGAGTTTGGATATCGTCAGGCAGAAGCAGTTCAATCGGTTGCAAGCAAGTGCGGATTGCTCACGCACGACGGGGCAAAAGGAAACATTTTGAAAGATCTGGGCGGTCAAAATCGAGTTTTCCTGCTGGATTTAATGCGGTTTTAGGCCTTTTTGCTAAACTTCTGTTGAAAGCATCGGGTGGCTCTGAACAAAAAAACGCTCTTGGGCTTGAATTTGTGTCGTAACTCGATAAGTTGAACTTACCAGGATAAATCCGGCTGCTTTGCTAAGCAAACGACAGCTGGCGATGGGGTTTCCAGCATCAAGTATATGTTTTAGTTTCCCCAGTAGCGGATTTCAGATTTTTATTCAGTCAAAAAAGCAATTCGATTCTTGAGTCGATTTGGCTTGTGACATTTCAAACAGGTTGGCAACCCGTTGTCATAGTCTGAGAGATCAGGCTAGGCGTGCGTTCGTTGGGCGTTTCCCACGAAATTTGCCTTGCTGATCCTTTTGGTCGGCCTATTTACGAGAGAAAAACAATGCGACAGAGCCAAAAAAGCAGCCGGACACGCAGTCGCGGGCGCAAGCCATCCAATCCGCTGTCCCGTTCTTATGATAGCAACGGTCCAGATGTGAAAATTCGTGGTACCGCAAGCCATATTGCAGAGAAATACCAGTCTTTAGCGCGCGATGCTTTGGCTTCGGGCGATATGGTGATGGCTGAGAACTATTACCAGCATGCTGAGCATTATCTTCGTATCATTGCTGCGGCTCAGGCTTCTTCGCGTGATGAATCTCGCAACATGAATAATGGTGGCGGTGATCAACCTAACGTAGAACGTCATCCGCGCAAGCCTGCTCCAGTTCCTGAGATTACTGGTGATGAGCCTCAGCCGGATGTGGGTGATTTTGCAAATACTGCCGTCGAGATGGAAGTTGCAGTGCTTGATGAGACTTCGGAAGACGCGCCAGCAAAACCTGCTGCAAAAAGGCGTGCCAAAGTAGCTGATGCTGATGCTTCAAATGAAAGCGACGATGGGGACGAAGCCAAGGCACCTGCGCAGCGTCGTCGCCGCCGTACTACCTATCGGTCGCGCAAGCGGACCACTGACGCTGAAAATGGCGGAGAAAATGGCCCTGCTGAAGATTCTCCTCAGCCAGCCGTTGCCGCTGAAGAGTAAGCTTTTTTGTTATGAAATGCTTATAAGGCAGATGAACCACTTCTTACTGGTTTTTCTGCCTTTTGCTATTTATGGGGTTTGTCTCACCCGGCCTTTTGGGAATGGTGCGCCTGTTTTGCCTGGCTTGCGTTGCGCCTTACAGAATGAGAAGAGGCGCACCCTTTTGCAGTTGTCCATTATCCAGAGGCATCAGATGAATGCCGCAATCGCAATGGCCATAATTCTCCATCAGTAGCTTGGGAATATTTGTATCGCGCTCGCCCGTTTGCGGGTTGGCATTGGTCGCTGCGCATCTTTGGGTGCGTTTGCGAACCTTGAAACGAAGATCGCCAATCGAGATGTCTTTCTCCACCCAATCGTGCTCTTGCCAGGGCAGGGCGCCATCAACATAGAAGTTGCCGCGAAATCTCAATGGATCGAGATCAATTCCGGCCTTTTTAGAGAGATCCCTTACTGACGCCAGATTGATGAGCGTTATGTCCTGGGTTTTTGAATCGGTGAAAGAAAAATTCTCTGCGTGCAGCAGGCGAGGTGTTCCGCGCAAGGGCTTGTTGCAATAGTCGGCTAAATAATCGAGCACAGCCTGCATTGAGGGGGCGTCAAAGAGATTGCCCTCAGCTACGACTTTTCCGTCCTTCTTGACGGTGAATTCTCCCGTCTCAGGAGAAAAACTTGTCTTGAGGGCCGCCAATTCGGGCTGCTTCATCAGCATTAGAAAATGAATCTTGGGCAGGTGGCTTGGTTCCTGCGGGTCAAAGCTGCTTTCCCCATTCTCTATTGCAAAGGCGCGATCCCAAGGGAGAGGTTTGCCGGCTGTAATCTTTGCCTCTGTCATTGATTGGGGCGAGAAGCCTTTTATCGGGTAGCGATAGATTGCCGTAAGCGAAATAGTCATCGGTCGCCCTCTTGTTTGGGAAATGCCTCAATGTCCAGGCAAGAATTGCGGAATAGGCTAAACGGAAATTATTTGATACTTGCCTCTTTTGTGGCGTAAATGCAACACCATATTCAAGGTACGGACATCTCTGGCCCTAGGGCAGGGATGGACAAATGGCTACAGACATGGCTTGCTGGAATGAACCGGGGGCCTGTTACCTAGTCAAATTCAAGCGTGGCGTCAGGATCATGCCGAAGAATGGATGATCAGGATCGTGCACAAGGAGAGTGACAATGAATTTGGAACGCTATACTGAGCGCGCGCGCGGCTTCATGCAGTCTGCGCAAACATATGCGATCGGGCAGGGGCATCAGGCCTTTTTGCCGGAGCATATCCTCAAAGTTTTGATGGATGACAAGGAAGGCATGGCCTCTGGTTTGATTGACCGGTCTGGTGGTCAATCGGCACAGGTGCGCCAGTTGCTTGAAGATCGCTTGGCTGCCATCCCGGCTGTTTCGGGAGCGGGGGCCGGTCAGCTCTATCTGTCTCCAGATATGGCCAAGCTGTTTGAAAAAGCCGAAGAGGTGGCTCAAAAGGCAGGCGATTCTTACGTGACGGTGGAGCGCCTTCTGTTGGCGATCAGCCTGATGAAGGATAGCGAGGCTGGCAAGATTCTCCACAAGGCCGGGGTTTCACCGCAAAATCTCAATCGGGCCATTGAAGAAATTCGTAAAGGGCGTACCGCTGATTCGGCTTCGGCAGAAGAGGGCTATGATGCGCTTAAAAAATATGCGCGTGATCTGACCCAGGATGCTCGCGACGGCAAGCTGGACCCTGTTATCGGCCGTGATGATGAAATCCGGCGGACCATTCAGGTCTTGTCTCGTCGTACCAAGAACAATCCTGTGCTGATTGGTGAGCCCGGAGTTGGTAAAACTGCGATTGCCGAAGGGTTGGCACTCAGGATCATCAATGGCGATGTTCCCGAATCGCTCAAAGACAAGCAGTTGCTTGCTCTTGACATGGGAGCTTTGATTGCTGGTGCGAAATACCGCGGTGAGTTCGAGGAGCGCCTGAAGGCTGTGCTGAACGAAGTGCAAAGCGCCAGCGGTGATGTCATTCTGTTCATCGACGAGATGCACACCCTTGTTGGTGCGGGCAAGTCTGATGGTGCGATGGATGCTTCCAACTTGCTCAAGCCGGCTTTGGCGCGTGGTGAGCTGCACTGCGTTGGTGCGACGACGCTTGATGAATATCGCAAATATGTCGAGAAAGACGCCGCTTTGGCCCGACGGTTCCAGCCGGTTATCGTCAATGAGCCGACGGTGGCTGATACCATCTCGATCTTGCGTGGCCTCAAAGAGAAATATGAGCTCCACCATGGTGTCCGAATCAGTGATAACGCGCTGGTTTCGGCGGCAACCCTTTCGGATCGCTATATCACGGACCGGTTTTTGCCTGATAAGGCGATCGACCTGATGGACGAAGCGGCTTCGCGGCTGCGGATGCAGGTTGATTCGAAACCTGAAGCGCTCGATGAACTTGACCGCCGTATCATTCAGCTCAAGATCGAACGTGAAGCCCTCAAGAAAGAGGAAGATGAGGCTTCCAAGGATCGTCTTGAAAAGCTGGAAGATGAGTTGGCCGATCTTGAGGAAGAATCCTCAAGCCTGACCCAGCGTTGGCAAGCAGAGAAAGACAAGCTTTCTGATGCCACCAAACTGAAAGAACAGCTCGACGAGGCACGTGTTCAGTTGGAACAGGCGCAGCGACGGGGTGATCTGGCAAGGGCTGGCGAATTGGCTTATGGCGAGATTCCTCGTCTTGAGGGCCTTCTCGCTCAGGTCGAAGAGCGCACTCAACAGAATAATGCCATGGTTGAACGCTCTGTTCAGTCCGACCACATTGCTCATGTGATCTCGCGCTGGACTGGCATTCCGGTGGACAAGATGCTCGAAGGCGAGCGGGACAAGCTTTTGCGCATGGAAGAGGAGCTTGGAAGGCGCGTGATCGGGCAGGCCGACGCCGTGGCTGCTGTTTCGAAGGCTGTGCGCCGTGCGCGGGCCGGTTTGCAGGATCCGAATCGTCCTATCGGGTCGTTCATGTTCCTTGGCCCAACCGGTGTGGGTAAAACCGAACTGACCAAATCGCTTGCCGATTTTCTGTTTGATGATGAGCGGGCGATGGTTCGACTGGATATGTCCGAGTTCATGGAGAAACACTCGGTTGCGCGTCTTATTGGTGCACCTCCGGGCTATGTTGGTTATGAAGAAGGTGGCGTCCTGACCGAATCTGTTCGGCGTCGGCCCTATCAGGTGATCCTGTTCGACGAAATCGAAAAGGCTCATCCGGATGTGTTCAACGTACTGTTGCAGGTGCTTGATGATGGTCGGTTGACAGATGGGCAGGGGCGTACTGTGGATTTCCGCAACACCCTCATCATCATGACGTCGAACCTTGGGGCTGAATTCCTGCTCGGCAAGGAGGAAGCTGATCTGAATGATGCGGATAGAGAGCGCGTTCTGGAGGTGGTCCGGTCTGCCTTCAGGCCTGAATTCCTCAACCGGATTGATGAAATCATCATCTTCCATCGCCTGATGCGCGAGCATATGGCTTCAATCGTGGCCATCCAGATGCATCATCTGTCCAAGCTGCTGGCTGATCGCAAGATCGAGCTGGTGCTGGATGATGAGGCAACCGAATGGGTCGCGAACAAAGGATATGATCCAGCCTATGGCGCTCGTCCGCTAAAGCGGGTGATCCAGCGCTATATTCAGGATCCGCTTGCCGAAGAGCTTCTTTCGGGTGGCATTCTGGATGGGTCCCGGGTGCATGTTGTTGTGAAAGATGACGGCTTGACCTTCGGCGTTGAAGAGTAGGCGAGAAAAGGTTTATTCTTGACGGTCTGATCAACAAGAAAGCCCCGGTAAGTAATCTTGCCGGGGCTTTTTGATTCAGATGATAAGGACTTGCTTATTCCTGATCGTTTTGGGCAACCTTCACTTCGCTTGGCTTGCCGAGCAGGTCGTTGATGCGTTCCCGCTCCATATTGAAGCTGGCCAACATGTCGCCACTCAGGGTGCGGCCCCTTGGCAGGCGAATACGCATCGGGTCCACATGGCGGCCGTTCACTGTCACCTCATAGTGCAGATGAGGACCGGTAGAGAGGCCTGTTGATCCAACGTAACCGATGATTTGTCCCTGATGGACATAATCGCCGATGCCTAGCCCAGATTGGAAGCGGCTCATATGGCCGTATCCGGTTGCGTAACCGTTAGTATGTTGGATCTCGATGAAATTGCCATAGCCGCTGGCCCACTTGCGAGTAATGATGCGTCCGTTGCCCGCCGCCATGACCGGTGTCCCGCGAGGCGCTGACCAGTCTACACCTTTATGCAGGCGCATGATCTTCAGAATTGGGTGGCGACGCCAGCCGAATGGAGACCGGAATTTGGCTCCTGGTACAGGCTTGCGCATCAGGAATTTTTTCGCGCTGCGTCCATTCTCATCATAGTAGTCAACGATGCCATCATCTTGGGTCCGATAACGGTAATAGCGTTTTGTTTCGCCATTCAGTTGAATTTCGATGAACATGATTTCTGGCTGTTCTGCACTGTCTTCTGGAACTGAATGGAACAGCTGAATGGAATCTCCCGGCTTGACCTTTGCATTGAAATCAACATCGAAGGACAGAATCTTGATCATCTCATCGATCATTTCTGGAGCGATGCCGTTGTTCAATGCTGTTTGATAGACCGAATCATAAACCGTCAGGCGGGGGCCGCTTCTGATATTCGCCAGCGATTCGGCTTCTTCAGAGAGAGAAAGCGTGCTTTCAACAGGCTCGTCGGCAACCTGGAACGTGCCCTGATCGTTTCGGGCAACGGTTATCTGGTGCTCTTCCCCAAGATAAAGGCTGATTCGAAGCGGAGCGCGTTCGCGAATGCCGTCATGGACCAATTCATACACGATGCGCATGCGCTGGTTGTTGGATAGAGCATCAATACCAGCCTTGCTGGCGAACAGATCTGCAAGATCGGCTGCCTCTTGCTCTGTTGCTTCATTTTCCAGCAACAGGTTGCGCACCGTGTCGCCTTGGACCGCTATGACGATCTTTTCTTCTGTTTCCGTGCCTTGTCCGCTGAGGTCCGTCTTCGTGAAGGAACTCATGTTCTCTGGTACGATGCGGATATAAGAGGGGGCCATAGCATCGACGGAGGTGGCCGGGAATTCAAAACGCGCCGGATCAATCACGCCAAATGCGGGCTGAGTCTTGTTGTTGTCGTCAGATAAGAAGAGCGCCGATTGATTCACAAGCTGGCGAATTTCAAAATTGCTGGGTCGGCCTGCATCCAAGGGGTAATTGCTGACCAGATTCAATGGCTCGGTGCGAAGGCGCATTTCGCCTTCCACGTTTGCGGAATAAAGCTGGTCATCCTGCATGTTGGATGATTGAGGTTTCGGGTCCGAAGAAGACGAGAAAATTCTGACCGGGTCAAATGCGGGAAACGTAACGCTTGGGGCTTTCTTTGTTTCCAGCGAGGCCGAAATGAGCATGAAAGGCTTTGTAGTGACCAGATTC